>CALIDR010000126.1 GCA_938022295.1 uncultured Burkholderiaceae bacterium | reverse complement strand
GGCGGCGCGCCTCGGAGGCGCCGAGCACCGCAGCGCCCGTGGCCGCGCGCGCGAGCGCGCTTCGTGATCGAACTCGGCGCCGTTGCCCGAGCGCAGTGAGCCGAAGGCGAACGCAGCGAGTTCGGCGCCGGGCCACGGGCGTGAGTAGCGCAGGGCAGCCAGCGCGCAGCGCTGGCCGCCGAGGTGAAGCGCCGCCGCCCGCGCGCACGGCGCTTTGCCGCGCTAACCTACGCAGGCGGCGCAAAGGGAACACCCGAAGAAGCAGATGGGCCGTGACCAGACGCTGCTCCTAGGCACCGCTTGCGAATCCGCATCAATCGATCGGCCAGGGGGCGGCCTTCGGCAGCGTCGGCGCTTCGGTGGCCAGCGCGGCGCCGCGGTCGACGCTTCGCCACCACGGCTGCGGCTTCGGCGCGTGCACGGGCTCCACGGCTTCGCCCAGGCGCGGCAGCAGCAGCGGGTGGCGGCGCTTCGCGGCAGCGTCGTAGAGCACCTCGGCCGGCTCGTCCCAGGGGTGCATCGCGAGGCAGAACGTGCCCAAGTGGATCGGCAGGAACGGCGCGTCGCCGAGCGCGTCGAGCGCCTTCAGGGCGTTGTGCGGACCGAGGTGCATGTCGCCCCACCCGGGGTAGAACGCACCGACCTCGAGCATCACGAGGTCGAAGCGGCCGAAGTGCCGCTGGATCGACGCGTACTCCCCGGTCAGGCCCGTGTCGCCGCTGAAGAAGACGCGGTGGCGCGCCGACTCGATCACCAGCGACGACCACAGCGTCGCGTTGCGGTCCGCCAGGCCGCGGCCCGAGAAGTGCTGCGCCGGCGCCGCGGTCACGCGCAGCCCGCCGCCGGGCAGCAGGTGCGACTCCCACCAGTCGAGTTCGACGATGCGCTCGGGCCGCACGCCCCAGCCTTCGAGGTGCGCGCCGACGCCGAGCGACGTCACGAACGGCACGTCGCGCCTGGCGAGCTCGCGCACCGTGGCGTGGCACAGGTGGTCGTAGTGGTCGTGCGAGATCAGCACCGCGTCCAGCGGCGGCAGCGCGGCCAGCCGCACCGGCACCGGCTGGAAGCGCTTCGGGCCCAGCAGCCGCGACGGCGACGCACGCGCGCCCCACACCGGGTCGGTGAGCACGCGGTGGCCGTCGATCTCGAGCAGCACCGTCGAGTGGCCGAGCCAGGTCGCGCGCAGGCCGCTGGCGGGTGCGCGGCGCCAGGCCTCGCCGGGGTGCACGGCCGGCAGCGGGCGGCGCGGCACGCGGCGCTCGCCGCCGACGAGGAATTCCGTCAGCGTCGGCATCGGCACCGCCGGGTCGCGCAGCCCGGGCGCGATCGGGTGCAGGTTGCCGAACGCGCCGTTCACCCAGCGCGGCGAGGCGGCAATGCGCTCGAGCCGCGCGCCGGCGGCGCGGCTGCCGAAAGCGCGAATCATGCGGCGATCGTCGCACGCGCAGCCGTTGCCGCGCCGGTGCGCGGGTACGATGCCGCCATCGACGATTCGACCGACGAGGAGACGAGGCGATGGCCGAACCGCTGGTGCTGACCGCCGACGATGGCGCCGTGCGCACGCTGACGCTGAACCGACCGCAGGCGCTGAACAGCTTCACCGCCGCGATGCACGCCGAGCTGCGCGCCGCGCTCGACGCCGCCGCCGCTGACGCGGCGGTGCGCTGCGTCGTCGTCACCGGCGCCGGGCGCGGCTTCTGCGCCGGGCAGGACCTCAACGACGCCGGGATGGCCGGCGACGACGTCGACGTCGGCGAGGTCATCGAGCGGCTGTACCGGCCGCTGGCGCTGCGCGTGCGCTCGATGCCGGTGCCGGTGATCGCCGCCGTCAACGGGGTGGCCGCCGGGGCGGGGGCCAACTTCGCGCTCGGCTGCGACATCGTCGTCGCCGCGCGCTCGGCGAGCTTCATCCAGGCGTTCTCGAAGATCGGCCTGATCCCCGACTGCGGCGGCACCTGGCTGCTGCCGCACCTCGTCGGCCGCGCGCGTGCGCTGGCGCTGGCGATGACGGGCGACAAGCTCAGCGCCGCCGACGCGCAGGCGATGGGCCTGATCTGGCAGTGCGTCGACGACGATGCGTTCGCTGGCGCGGTGCGCGCGCTGGCGCAGCGGCTCGCGGCGATGCCGACGAAGGCGCTCGCGCAGACGCGGCACGCGATCGACGCCTCGGCGATGTCGAGCTACGCCGACGCGCTGCGCATCGAGGCGGACCTGCAGCGCGAACTCGGCCGCGCGCACGACTACCGCGAGGGCGTCGCGGCGTTCCTCGAGAAGCGCAAGCCGACGTTCGGCGACCGCTGACGATGGCGGTCGACACCGTCGACGCGGTCGTGGTCGGCGCCGGCGTCGTCGGCCTCGCCGTCGCACGCGCGCTGGCGCTGGCCGGGCGCGAGGTCGTCGTCGTCGAGGCCGCCACCGCGATCGGCACCGGCGCCAGCTCGCGCAACAGCGAGGTGATCCACGCCGGCCTGTACTACCCGAGCGGCTCGCTGAAGGCGCGGCTCGCCGTGCGCGGGCGCGACCTGCTCTACGCCTACTGCGCCGAACGCGGCATCGCGCACCGGCGCTGCGGCAAGCTCGTCGTGGCCACCGACGCCGCGCAGCTGGGCGCGCTGCGCGCGCTGCAGGCGCAGGCGCACGCCAACGGTGTCGCCGACGTGCAGTGGCTCGACGGCGACGACGCACGCGCGATGGAGCCGGCGCTGCACGCGGTGGCGGCGCTCTGGTCGCCTTCGACCGGCATCGTCGACAGCCACGGGCTGATGCTCGCGCTGCAGGGCGACGCCGAGGCGCACGGCGCGATGCTCGCGTTCGCGAGCCCGGTGCGCGCGGGGCGTGTGCGCGGCCACGGCGTCGAGCTCGACGTCGGCGGCGACGTCGCGACGACGCTGCGCGCGCGCACCGTCGTCAACGCCGCCGGGATGCACGCGCCGGCGCTCGCGGCGGCGATCGACGGCGTCGACCGCACCCGCGTGCCGCGAGCGTACCGCTGCAAGGGCAGCTACTTCGCGCTCGCGGGCCGCGCGCCGTTCTCGCGCCTGATCTACCCGCTGCACGACGCCGCGGGCCTGGGCGTGCACCTGACGCTCGACCTCGGCGGCCAGGCGCGCTTCGGCCCCGACACCGAGTGGCTCGCCGACGACGCGCCGCTCGACTACGCCGTCGACCCGGCGCGCGGCGGGGCGTTCGCCGCCGCCATCCGCCGCTACTGGCCCGGCCTGCCCGAAGGCGCGCTCGCCCCGGCGTACAGCGGCGTCCGGGCCAAGATCGCCGGCCCGGGCGAGCCGGCGCGCGACTTCGTGATCGCCGGCCCGGCCGACCACGGCGTGCCGGGCCTGGTGCACCTGTTCGGCATCGAGTCGCCCGGGCTCACGGCGAGCCTGGCGATCGCCGACGAAGTCGTCGCTCGGCTGGCGTGAGACGCGTCACGCCGGCGGGTGGTGCGGCACCACCGCGGCGAGCGTCGCCGCGTCGGGCGACTGCAGCAGCACCGGGCGGCTGAACGTCAGCAGCGCCTCGCGCAGCGACAGCGTGCCGAAGCCCGACTTGTCGGTCGCGGTGAAGCCGAACGCATCGGGCCCGCGCTGGCAGACGTCGTCGACGTTGACGCGGGCGACGAAGCGCGCCAGCGCGCGCGCCAGCGGCCCGGCCGTCGCGGGCGGCCCCCACACCGCAGCCTGCTGGCCGTAGGGCGAGCGGCGCTGCCAGGCCAGTACCTCGTCGACGTCGTCGAATGCCGACACCGCGACGAGGGGGCCGAACTGCTCCTCGTGGTGAAGCCGCATGCCCTCGCGCACCGGGTAGACGACCGCCGGGCGCATCAGCGAATACAGGCCGCGCCCGCCGCCGGCGTTGACGACGCGCGCGCCGTGGGCGAGCGCGTCGTCGAGCAGCGCGCGCATCGCGGCGAGCTTGTCCGGCTCGGGCAGCGGCGTGATCGCGACGCCGTCGTCCCACGGCATGCCGACCTTCAGCGCGTCGACCTTCGCCGCCAGCCGCGCGACGAAATCGTCGGCCAGCGCGCGGTGGACGAAGACGATCTTCTCGGCCGTGCAGCGCTGGCCGTTGAAGCCGAGCGCGCCCTTGACGAGGGCGCTGCTCGCCGCCTCGACGTCGGCGCCGGGCAGCACGACGGCGGCGTTCTTGGCGCCGAGGCCGAGCACCTTGTGCAGCGTGATCGGCACCGCGTGGCTGCGCACGATCGCATCGGCCGCCGCCTCGCTGCCGATGAACGCCAGCACGTCGATCTCGGCCGCCGGCCGGCAGTGGACGTCGGCCGAGGCGGCGCCCATCAGCGCCGGGATCACGTGCCGGCCGTCGCCGGGCAGCACGGCGACGACGCCGGGCAAGAAGCAGGCGCGGAAGGCGTCGAGCAGCACGCCGTTGGCGAGCACGCCGAAGCGCGGCGTCTTCGCGAGCACGACGTTGCCCATCAGCAGCGCCGGCACGACGGTGGTCAGGAACTCGTTGACCGGGTAGTTGAACGGTGCCACGCACAGCACCTTGCCGAGCGGCCGCCGCTCGGTGACGGCGTGGTGCGTGCGCCCGCCGGCGGTGCCGGTCTGCGGCACGCGGTCCTCGGCGCGCAGGCGCTCGAACTCGGCGAGCGTGTCGCGGATGTACTCGACGCTGCGCGTGACCTCGGCCCGCGCGGCCGCGAGCGGCTTGCCGACCTCCCACATCAGCAGGGTCGCGATCTCGTCGGTGCGCGCCGCGACGGCGTCGGCGAAGCGCGCGACGGCGGCCACGCGCTGCGCCGAACGGGCCGCGGGCCACGCCCCTTCGCCGCCGGCCCACGCGCGGCGTGCGGCGGCGAGCGCCTCGCGGGCGTCGTCGGGCGTGAGCTGCGCCTCGTGGCCGAGCAGCGGCTCGACCAGCGTGTCGCCGTCGCGCAGCGCGACGCGGCTCGTGACCTCGCGCGCCGCGGCGTGCCCGACCTCGCGGATCTCCCCGTCGACGAGCCAGCGCGCCGGGTGCTTCGACGGGTCGACGCGCACGCCGGGCGGCAGCGCGTGCGCGGCGGGGTAGCGCTCGAACAGGCCCGCGTCGTCCCAGTGGCTCATCGTCGTCGCCTCCGTGGACGCGTGCGATCGCGGCGGGGCGGGCCGGTTCCCGGCAGCGCTACATGAACAGGTGCTCGCCCGCGTTCTCGCCGCCGAGGATCACGTAGTTGACCTTCTTCAGGTCGGCGAGCACCCGCCCGCCGGCGTAGCTGATGCTGCTCTGCAGGTCCTCGCGCATCTCGCGCAGCGTGTCCTCGAGGCGGCCCTTGATGGGTTCCAGGATGCGCTTGCCCTCGACGTGCTTGTACTCGCCCTTGTTGAAGTCCGACGCGCTACCGTAGTACTCCTTGTACAGCCGCCCGTCGACCTCCACCGTTTGCCCCGGGCTCTCCTCGTGGCCGGCGAACAGCGAGCCGATCATCACCATCGAGGCGCCGAAGCGCACGCTCTTGGCGATGTCGCCGTGGTGGCGGATGCCGCCGTCGGCGATGATCGGCTTGGTCGCCACCCGCGCGCACCACTTCAGCGCCGAGAGCTGCCAGCCGCCGGTGCCGAAGCCCGTCTTCAGCCGCGTGATGCAGACCTTGCCCGGGCCGATGCCGACCTTCGTCGCGTCGGCACCCCAGTTCTCGAGGTCGATCACCGCCTCGGGCGTGCCGACGTTGCCGGCGATCACGAACGCGCCCGGCAGCCTCGTCTTGATGTGCTCGATCGTGCGCCGCACGCTGTCGGCGTGGCCGTGGGCGATGTCGATCGTGACGTAGTCGGCGCCGACGCCCGACGCCGCCAGGCGGTCGATCACCTCGTGGTCCGCGGGCTTCACGCCCGAGCTGATCGACACCAGCAGCTTGCGTTCGCGCATCGCGGTGGCGAAGGCGACGCTGTCGAGGTCGAAGCGGTGCATCACGTAGAAGTAGCCGTGCGCCGCGAGGTACTGCGCGATGCGCTCGTCGATCACGGTGCGCATGTTGGCCGGCACCACCGGCAGCCGGAAGCGGCGGCCGCCGAACTCGACGGAGGGGTCGCACTCGCTGCGGCTCTCGACGCGGCAGCGCCGCGGCAGCAGCAGGATGTTGTCGTAGTCGAAGATGTCCATCGCGGGCTCCTGGGAGGTCGTCGAGCGCTCGACCTGGGAGCCCGGCCGCCCTCGGCGTCACGGGCCGACCGCCCGGCGGGCGGGGCATGCATCCTCGTCGGTCGCCGGCGTTCGGCCGCGATGGATGAGTGTACGCCCGCGCTCGCGTGAGATTCTCCCCTCAAGCCGGGGCGCGACGGGCCGAAGATGGCAGAACGTGTCTGCAACAACGAACGCCATGGACCACCGACAGTCGATCCGGTCCGGCCGCACGCCGCCGCTGGCCGGCGGGGGGGCTCGGCGATGATGCGCTGGCTGGTGCGGGGGCTGCGGCCGGCGGCGTCCGAACCCGAGCCGCAGCGCGCGAGCCCGGCGCCGAAGCCGAAGGCGGAGCGCCCGGCCGACGACGGCTTCGTGCAGTCGCTGCAGCTGCTGCTCGAGCACAGCGGCGACGGCGTGCTTGCCTGCGACGGCGACGGCCGCGTGCTGAAGTGCAACCCGGTGGCCGGCCAGCTCGCCGACGAGGAGCCGTCGGCCATCGTCGGCTCGCCGCTCGGTCGATGGCTGACGACGCCTGCCGGCGGCGCCCTGCTGCTCGGCGACCAGCAGGCCTCGCTGCGCCGGCGCGGCGGCGCGCCGATCGACGTCGAGGCCAAGGTCAGCGAGCACCGGGCGGGCAGCCGCACGGTGCGCGTCGTCAGCTTCCGCCCCCCGGCGAACCCCCAGCAGACGGCGGCGCAGCTCACGCAGCTGACGATGCTGGCCAACTACGACAGCCTCACCGGACTGCCCAACCGCGTGCTGTTCCGCGACCGCCTGGCTCGGGCGATGGAGCGCTCGCGGCGCACCGGCCGCCCGATGACGCTGATGCTGCTCGACCTCGACCGCTTCAAGGTCGTCAACGACAGCCTCGGCCACGAGGTCGGCGACGAGCTGCTGCGCCACGTCGCGCGCACGCTGTCGCACTGCCTGCGCAGCACCGACTCGCTCACGCGCGGCAACAACGACACCGATCCGTTCACCGTTTCGCGGCTCGGCGGCGACGAGTTCACCGTGATCGCCGAGAACATCCGCGGCGCCGAGGACGCCGCGATCATCGCCCGCCGCATGCTCGAGGCGCTGGTGGCGCCGTTCGTCGCCGGCGGCGAGGAGATCTATCCGTCGGCGAGCATCGGCATCTCGATGTACCCGACCGACGACGTCGACCTTGACGGCCTGATCCGCCACGCCGACATGGCGATGTACCGCTCGAAGGCGATGGGCCGCAACACCTACAGCTTCTTCAGCGACGACCTCAACGAGGCGGTGCGGACCCGCCTGTCGCTCGAGGGCAGCCTGCGCCGCGCGATCGAGCGCGACGAGTTCTCGCTCGTCTACCAGCCCAAGGCCGACCTGGCCACCGGCGACATCACCGGCGTCGAGGCGCTGCTGCGCTGGAAGTGCCCGGGCCGCGGCACGATCTCGCCCGACCGCTTTATCGCCGTGCTCGAGGACACCGGCCTCGTGCTGCCGGTGGGGGCGTGGGTGGTGCGCACCGCGTGCGCGCAGCTCGCGGCGTGGGACGCCGCCGGCCTGCCGCCGCTGCGGCTGGCGGTCAACCTCTCGGCGCGCCAGTTCCGCCACCAGGCGCTGCCGGCGCTGGTCGAGGACACGCTGCGCGAGACGCACATCGAGCCGTCGCGCCTCGAGCTCGAGCTGACCGAGAGCCTGGTGATGGAGGACAACGAGGTCAGCCGCACGATGCTTGAGCGCTTCGACCGCATCGGCGTCAAGCTCGCGATCGACGACTTCGGCACCGGCCACTCGTCGCTGAGCTACCTCAAGCGCTTCAGCATCGACACGCTGAAGATCGACCGCTCGTTCGTGCGCGACATCCCCGACGACGCCGAAGACATGGCGATCGCCACCGCCGTCGTCGCGCTCGGCCACAGCCTGCAGATGCGCGTCGTCGCCGAAGGCGTGGAGACCGACGCCCAGGCCGACTTCCTGCGCACGATCGGCTGCGACGAGATCCAGGGCTACCTCGTCAGCCGGCCGATGCCGCCCGCCGAGTTCACCGAGTGGCTGCGCAACCGCCTGCGCGAGCGCGCGCGGCGGCCGTTCGGCGGCGACGGCTTCGCGATCACGTCGTACCTGACGCTGGACCTGCCGCCGATCGACGAGAAAGAGGAACTGCCGCCGGACTACGCCGTGCTCGGCGTGCCCAGCAGCGACAAGACGCCGGCCTGAGGGCCCGGCGCCCTCGGCCGCGGCGGGCCGCGGCGGGCCGGTTCCTAGAATCGGCGCATGCCCGCCGACGACCCGCTGCTGCGCCACCTGAACCCCGAACAGCTGGCGGCGGTCACGCTGCCGGCACAGCCGGCGCTGATCCTCGCCGGCGCCGGCTCGGGCAAGACGCGCGTGCTGACGACGCGCATCGCGTGGCTGATCGCCACCGGCCAGGTCTCGCCTGGCGGCGTGCTGGCGGTCACGTTCACCAACAAGGCGGCCAAGGAGATGCTGACGCGGCTGCAAGCCATGCTGCCGGTGAGCGTGCGCGGCATGTGGATCGGCACCTTCCACGGCCTGTGCAACCGCTTCCTGCGCGCGCACTGGAAGGCGGCCGGGCTGCCGCAGACGTTCCAGATCCTCGACGCGGCCGACAGCGTGGCCGCCGTCAAGCGCGTGATCAAGGCGATGAACCTCGACGAGGAGCGCTACGTGCCCAAGCAGGTCGCGTGGTTCATCGCCGGCTGCAAGGAAGACGGCCTGCGCCCGCGCGACGTCGACGTGCGCGACGCGCACACGCGCAAGCTCGTCGAGACCTACCAGGCCTACGAAGACCAGTGCCAGCGCGAGGGCGTCGTCGACTTCGCCGAGCTGCTGCTGCGCACCTACGAGCTGCTGCGCGACCACGACCCGCTGCGCGAGCACTACCGCCGGCGCTTCCGCCACGTGCTCGTCGACGAGTTCCAGGACACGAACCGGCTGCAGTACGCCTGGCTGAAGATGTTCGCGCCACCGCCATCGCAGGGCGGCGGCGGCCAGGGCGTGTTCGCCGTCGGCGACGACGACCAGAGCATCTACGCGTTCCGCGGCGCGCAGGTCGGCAACATGGCCGACTTCGAGCGCGAGTACGGCGTCGAGCGCGTGATCAAGCTCGAGCGCAACTACCGCTCGTTCAGCCACATCCTCGACGCCGCGAACGCGCTGATCAGCCACAACCGCCGGCGCCTGGGCAAGAACCTGCGCACCGACGCCGGCCCCGGCGAGCCGGTGCGCGTGTTCGAGGCCACGAGCGACTACGCCGAGGCGCAGTGGCTGCTCGACGAGGCGCAGCAGCTGCACCGCGCCGGCATGCCGCGCAGCGAGATCGCGGTGCTGTACCGCAGCAACGCGCAGAGCCGGGTGATCGAAAGCGCCCTCTTCAACGCCGGCGTGCCGTACCGCGTCTACGGGGGGCTGCGCTTCTTCGAGCGCGCCGAGGTCAAGCACGCGCTGGCGTACCTGCGCCTGCTCGAGAACCCGAACGACGACACGAGCTTCCTGCGTGTCGTCAACTTCCCGGCGCGCGGCATCGGCGCACGCACCGTCGAGCAGCTGCAGGACGCCGCGCGCGCGAGCGGCCGCAGCCTGCACCAGAGCGTGGGCGCCGTCGCCGGCAAGGCCGGCGCGAACCTCGCGGCGTTCGTCGCGCTGGTCGACGCGATGCGCGACGCGACGAAGGGCCTGACGCTGCGCGAGATCATCGAGCACGTGCTCGACGCCAGCGGACTGCGCGACTTCTACCGCACCGAGAAGGAAGGCCAGGACCGGCTCGAGAACCTCGACGAACTCGTCAACGCCGCCGAGGCCTTCGTGACCCAGGAAGGTTTCGGCAAGGACGCCGTCGCGCTGCCGGTCGACGAGCAGTCGCCGGGGGCGATCGCCGGCGGCGCGCCAGCGGCGCCGGCGTCCGTCGCGCTCGCGCCCGACGCCGAGACCGGCGAGATCGTGAGCCCGCTGGCGGCGTTCCTGACCCACGCCGCGCTCGAGGCCGGCGACAACCAGGCGCAGGCCGGGCAGGACGCGATCCAGCTGATGACGGTGCACTCGGCCAAGGGACTCGAGTTCGACGCCGTCTTCATCACCGGCCTCGAGGAGGGGCTGTTCCCGCACGAAAACGCGCTCTCCGACGCCGACGGGCTCGAGGAGGAGCGGCGGCTGATGTACGTCGCGATCACGCGCGCGAGGAAGCGCCTGTACCTGAGCTTCAGCCAGACGCGGCTGCTGCACGGCCAGACGCGGTATCACGTCAAGAGCCGCTTCTTCGATGAGCTGCCCGAAGGCTCGCTCAAGTGGCTGACGCCGCGCGTGGCCGGCTTCGGCTCGGGCTTCGCGCGCGACTACCAGCAGGCCTGGCAGCGCGGTTCGGGCCTGGGCTCGATCGTCGGCGCTGGCCGCGTCGAGCCGCCCCCGGCGGTCGCCACGCGCAGCGCGACGACGGCCGACGGCACGGCGCTGCGCGTCGGCCAGAGCGTGTTCCACGCCAAGTTCGGCGAGGGCGTCGTCGTCACCCTCGAAGGGCGTGGTGCCGACGCGCGGGCGCAGATCAACTTCGGCCGCCACGGTGCGAAATGGCTGGCGCTGGCGGTGGCGAAGCTGACGCCGGTCGACTGAGTGACCCTGGATCCGGCAGTCGGCCGCTCGATTCCGCCTGCGACCTGCCCTCGCGCTGGGTGTTTTCGCCCACGCGGACGCTCACCTCTTGGGTGAGGACGCTGCGCACCCGATCGAGCCGCCCTCGGCCACGCTGGCGGCGTTACGAGCCCTGCGGGCTGCGGCGGGGCGTAGACGCCCCGGCCCCTCGCCGGGCGCGCACCGTCCGCAGGGACGGTGCGCATCCGGGCTCGGCGTGGCCAGCGCGCCCGATGACGGCCCGCTCGGGCGCGCCCAACTGCCGGATCTGGGCTGACTGATGCCACGCCGCCCCGGCCACGGGGCGAGTCACCCAAGGCGCGTCTCGGCCCGTCATGACACCGACACCCCTGTGACATGGTTCGTTCACACGTGCTTTCTAGCATCCGTCGTTCGTTGTCCCACCCACCCGAAGGAAGCGCATGAACAAGCCGACGGACTTGCCAATCGATCACCGGCACGATGAGGATTCGAACGTCTCGCCGAACCCCACCTTCGACACCGTGCTCGCCGCTCGCCTGAGCCGCCGCGGGATCCTGCGAGGCGGCGTTGGCGCCGCGCTCGGCGTCTCGCTGGGCGGCCTGGGACTGGCCGGTTGCGGCGGCGGCGACGACGCCGGCGGCACGAGGCCGACTGAGACGCTGCTCGGCTTCACTGCCGTCGCGAAGAGCGTGGCCGACTCGGTCACCGTGCCGTCCGGCTACACGGCGCAAGTCCTGATCGCGCTCGGAGATCCACTGTTCAGCGGCGTGGCCGCCTTCAAGAACGACGGCAGCGACGCGGACTACGACAAGCGCTGTGGCGAGTGGCACGATGGCATGGAGTACTTCGGCCTGTCGGCGACCGGCGCACGTGACGACGCGAGCAGCAGCCGCGCACTGCTGGGCATCAATCACGAGTGGGTCACGCAGACGTTCCTGCATCTGAACGGCCCGACAGCCGCACCGCGTCCCGACGCCGAGGTGATCAAGGAAATGCAGGCGATGGGCGTGACGATCGTCGAGATCGCCAAAGGCGCGAACGGCAAGCTCGCCTACGTGCAGGGGTCGCCCTTTAACCGCCGCATCACGACCGAGACCGAGATCGAATTCGCCGGTCCAGCACGCGGCAATGACCTGCTCAAGACCAAGTTCTCGACCGACGGCACGAAGACGCGCGGCACGGTCAACAACTGCGGCACCGGCAAGACGCCGTGGGGCACGCTGCTCACCGGCGAAGAAAACTGGGCGGCTTTCTTCGCCCGCAACGCCGGCGACAACAACCTGCGCAGCGCGAACGAAAATGTCGCGTTCGCGCGCTACGGCAAGAGCGTCACGACGTCGACCGGCTCGAACCACGTCTATCGCTGGAATACGGCGCAAAGCGGCGATGAGCGCTTCACGCGCTGGAACGCCAGCGTGACCGGCGCCTCGGCCACCGAGGACTACCGCAACGAGTTCTACTGCCAGGGCTACGTGACCGAGATCGATCCGTACTCCGCCACTGCGACGATCAAGAAGCGTACGACGCTGGGCCGCATGGCGCACGAGAGCGCTGCGGTGCGCGCCGAGGCGGGCAAGAAGGTCGCGGTCTACATGGGCGACGACGCGCGCAACGAGTACATCTACAAGTTCGTCTCGGCGCAGACCTGGAACCCGGCGGACGCGAACGCCGCCGACCGCATGGCTGTCGGTGACAAGTACCTCGACAGCGGCAAGCTGTATGCGGCGAAGTTCAACGACGACGGCACCGGCACGTGGGTCGAGCTGAGCCTGGCGAACCCGGCCGTCGCCGGTTATGCCACCTACACGTTTGCCAACGAGGGCGACGTGCTGATCCACGCGCGTCTCGCCGCCGACGCCGCCGGCGCGACCAAGATGGACCGCCCGGAGTGGGGCAACCTGAACCCGGTCAACGGCGAGCTCTACATCACGCTGACGAACAACAGCAACCGGCGCCTGAACCCCACCGGCTCGCAGGTCGCGCCGGACGCGGCCAACCCGCGCACCTACAGCGACGTGCGCGATGGCACGACGGTGCTCAGCGGCAACGTCAACGGTCACATCCTGCGCATCAAGGATGCCGACCCGGCCGACACCACGTTCACCTGGGACATCTTCCTGTTTGGTGCCGAGTCCGATGCGTCGCCCGCGCTGGTCAACCTCTCGGGTCTGACCGACGACCAGGATTTCTCGAGCCCGGACGGCCTGGTGTTCACGAAGAGCACCGGCCTGTGCTGGATCCAGACCGACGACGGCGCGCTGGTCGACGAGTCCAACTGCATGATGCTGGCGTCGGTGCCCGGTGCCGTGGGCGATGGCGGGCAGGTCACGCTCAACTACGACGGCACGACCGTGACGACGCGGATGGGCAAGAAGGCGACCGCGACGACGCTCAAGCGCTTCCTCGTCGGGCCGAAGGATCAGGAAATTACTGGCCTGGCCGAGACGCCGGACGGCAAGGTCATCTTCGTCAACGTGCAGCATCCTGGCGAGGACACGCCGGTGGGCGACATCGGCAACCCGAGCCGGTACACGAGCCATTGGCCGGGCAATGCGGGCTATGGCGCGGGCGGCGCCAACGCGCGTCCGCGCTCGGCCACCGTGATGATCTACAAGATCGACGGCGGCCGCGTCGGCACCTGACCTGAACTCTCCCGCGCCGCTGGCGCTGCGCGAGGGCCCGCTTCGGCGGGCCCTTGTCGTTCAGTCCACGGGTGACCCTTCGGCCTTGCCGAAGACGTCGTCGAACGTGAAGTACAGCGTCACGTAGAACACGCAGGTGAACATCAGCCCCGCTGGCAGCGCGAGCAGGCCGGCGAGCTGGCGCGCGCCGAGCAGGCCGAACAGCAGGCCAACGGTGACGCTGAAGGCGGCGATCATCGCGACCCAGCCGATCACGTAGACGACCATCGCGCCGCGGTTGCGCCACACCGCCAGCGTGCTCGAGAACAGCGCCTGCAGCGCGCCCTGCCCTCCCCAGTGGACGAGCGCCGGCGCGTGCCAGAACGGCACCGCGAGCAGCGCCGTCAGGCCGAAGCGCACGACCATGCCCCAGCGCAGGCGGCCGTCGGCGAGCAGGGCCTCGATCTCGGCGCGGTGGGCGGCGCTGTCGTCGCTCGAGGCCATCAGCATCTGCAGCCGCTCGAAGCGCCCGCCGTCGACCGCTTCGGCGAGGGCGACGATCAGCAGCGTCGTCAGCGCGTAGAACGCGCACAGCTGGACCAGCGCGCGCCGGCGGCGGTCGTCGCCGCGCAGCGGTTCGACGAACTGGCCCGGGTGCACGGCGCCGCCTTCGAGCAGCGAGCGCGTGGCGACCATGAAGCCGAGCGTCAGCAGCGGCAGCGCCATCATCACCGCGATCGCGCCGAGGTACGGCAGCGCGAGCAGCACCAGCGCGCCGAACAGGAAGACGACGAACAGCAGCGTGAAGCCGAGCGGTCGGCGCCAGAAGGTCTGGAAGCCGCGGCGCAGCCACACCAGGCCCCGGCGCGGCTCGACGGTGCGCAGGTGCAGGGCCATCAGTCGGGCAGCGGCGGGTGCCAGGGTTCGGCGATGCGCGCGCGCAGCACGCGCTCGAAGTGCGCCGGGTCGTGCGGCTCGAGCAGCCGCGCGTCGCGCGGACGGTGCAGGTCGTCGAGCCGCGACAGCCAGAAGCGCAGCGCCGCCGCGCGCAGCAGCGCGGGCAGCAGCCGGCGCTCGCCGCCCGTGAGCGGGCGCACGCCCTCGTAGGCGGCGACGAAGGCCACGGCGCGCTCGTCGACGCCGCGGCCGCTCGCCGGGTCGACGCACCAGTCGTTCAGGCACACCGCGATGTCGAACGCGAACGTGTCGAGGCCGGCGAAGAAGAAGTCGAGCAGCCCTGTCAGCCGCTCGCGCCCGGGCAGCCCCTCGAACATCACGTTGTCGCGGAACAGGTCGGCGTGGATCGGCCCGCGCGGCAGCGCCGCGAACGCGGGCGACGCGGCCAGCGCCTGCTGGAAGGCGAGCTCGTGGTCGAGCAGCGCGCGCGCTGCCTCGTCGACGAACGGCCGCACGAGCGGCGCGGTGGCCGTCCACCACGCGAGGCCGCGCGGGTTCGGCTGCGAGCGCGGGTAGTCGAGTGCGGCCAGGTGCAGCCGCGCGAGCACCTCGCCGACCTGCGCGCAGTGGTGCTGGTCGGGCGCGAGCTGGTGCGCGCCGGGCAGGCGGTCGACCAGCGCCGCGGGCTTGCCGAGCAGCGTGTGCAGGATCTCGCCGCCGGCGTCCGCGCGCGGCTCGGGCACCGGCAGGCCCTTGCGCGCGAGGTGCCGCATCAGGTGCAGGTAGAACGGCAGCTCGGCAGCGGTCAGCCGCTCGAACAGCGTCAGCACCC
The DNA here is from genome assembly GCA_938022295.1 of uncultured Burkholderiaceae bacterium. GTDB lineage: Bacteria > Pseudomonadota > Gammaproteobacteria > Burkholderiales > Burkholderiaceae_C > Calidifontimicrobium. The sequence continues at coordinate 34,673 of CALIDR010000126.1, read as the reverse complement.
ACTCGCCACGGTCGGTGCTGACGAAGTAGTTGGTGTTCTCGATGCCGCCGCGGATGCCGCGCAGCGCCGTCAGCGTGCCGATGTCGAGGCGGGCGACGAACGCGCGCGCGACCTCGAGCGGCACCTCGGTGAAGACCGCCACGCGAAGCGCCCTAGAACGACAGCACGGTCCACAGGCTGCGGCCGGCCACCCCGCGCGCCGACGACGGCCCCTGCGACAGGTCGCGCGCGCCGCTGGCCGGTGCGATCTCGTACGTGCTCGCCGGCTGGCGCCCCTGCGTGCGCACGACGACCCGCGTCAGCTCGCCGCGCACGCGCAGCTCCTCGACGCGCACGTGGTCGTCCTCGACCACGGTCTGGCGCACGTGCGGCTCGGGGGTGCGCGACACCGGCGGCGGCGCGGCGTCGGGCGACAGCGCCTGCGCCGCCGCGGCACCGACGAGGCCGCAGCAGACGAGGAGGGCGGCCAGGCGCGGCGTCATGGCTGCCGATTCTATCGGCGCCCCGCCGTACCATCGCGCCATGCCAGCCGACAACCTGCTGCTCGTCGACGGTTCGAGCTACCTCTATCGCGCCTACCACGCGCTGCCCAACCTGACGAGCCCGGACGGCTTCCCGACCGGGGCGATCCACGGCTTCATCGCCATGCTCAAGCGCCTGCGCGAGCAGGTGCCGGCCGCGCACGCGGCGTGCGTGTTCGACGCCAAGGGGCCGACGTTCCGCGACGCCTGGTATCCCGCCTACAAGGCGCACCGCGCGCCGATGCCCGAGCCGCTGGCGCAGCAGATCGAGCCGATCCACGAAGTGGTGCGCCTGCTCGGCTGGCCGGTGCTCGAGGTGCCCGGCATCGAGGCCGACGACACGATCGGCACGCTCGCCCGGCGCGCCGAGCAGACGGGGCGCCGCGTCGTGATCTCCACCGGCGACAAGGATCTCGCCCAGCTCGTGACGCCGCGGGTCACGCTCGTCAACACGATGAGCAACGAGACGCTCGACGTCGAGGGCGTGAAGGCCAAGTTCGGCGTGCCGCCCGAGCGCATCGTCGACTACCTGACGCTGGTGGGCGACGCGGTCGACAACGTGCCCGGGGTGGACAAGGTCGGGCCGAAGACGGCCGCCAAGTGGATCGCCGAGCACGGCTCGCTCGACGGCGTGATCGCCGCCGCCGACACGATCAAGGGCGCCGCCGGCGAGAACCTGAAGAAGGCCCTCGACTGGCTGCCGCTGGCCAGGCGCCTGGTCACGGTGGCCACCGACTGCGACCTGTCGGGCGCGGTGCCCGGCTGGCCCTCGCTCGACGCGCTGGCGCTGCGCGACGTCGACCGCGCCGGGCTGCTCGGCTTCTACGAGCGCTACGGCTTTCGCACCTGGAAGCGCGAGCTCGAGGGCAGCGCCCCGGCCCCCGCGGCTGCCGCCCCGGCGCACGCCGGCGACCCGCCGGCCGAGGGCCGCTACGAGACGGTGCTGACGATGGAGCGCCTGCGGCACTGGCTCGACCGCATCCGCAGCGCCGATCTCGTCGCCCTCGACACCGAGACCGACTCGCTCGACCCGATGCACGCCCGGCTGGTGGGCCTGAGCTTGGCCGTGCAGCCGCTCGAGGCGGCCTACGTGCCGCTCGCCCACGACTACGCCGGCGCGCCGGCGCAGCTGCCGCTGGCCGACGTGCTGGCGGCGCTGAAACCCTGGCTCGAGGACCCGCGCGCGGCCAAGGTCGGCCAGCACCTGAAGTACGACACCCACGTGTTCGCCAACCACGGCGTCGCGCTCGCCGGCGTCGCGCACGACACGCTGCTCGAGAGCTACGTGCTCGAGGCGCACCTCGCGCACAGCCTCGAAAAGCTCGCCGAGCGGCACCTGCACCGCCGTGGCCTGAGCTACGAGGACCTGTGCGGCAAGGGCGCCAGCCAGATCCCGTTCGCGCAGGTCGACGTGCAGCGCGCGACGACCTACGCCGGCGAGGACAGCGAGATGGCGCTGCAGCTGCACCACGTGCTGTGGCCGCGTATCGCCGCCGAGCCGGGGCTGCGGCGCGTCTACCAGGACATCGAGCTGCCGGTGAGCGCGATCCTCGCCCGCGTCGAGCGCCACGGCGTGCTGATCGACGCCGAGCTGCTCGCGCGCCAGAGCCGCGAACTCGCCGAGCGGCTCGCCGCACTCGAGCGCGAGGTGCACGACCTGGCCGGGCAGCCGTTCAACCTCGGCAGCCCGAAGCAGATCGGCGAGATCCTGTTCGGCAAGCTCGGCCTGCCGGTGAAGAAGCGCACCGCCAGCGGCGCGCCCTCCACCGACGAGGACGTGCTGACCGAGCTGGCCGCCGACTACCCGCTGCCGGCGCGCATCCTCGAGCACCGCAGCCTCGCCAAGCTCAAGGGCACCTACACCGACAAGCTGCCGCAGATGGTCAACCCGGCCACCGGCCGCGTGCACACGATCTACGCGCAGGCGGTGGCGGTGACGGGGCGGCTGGCGAGCAACGACCCGAACCTGCAGAACATCCCGATCCGCACTCCCGAGGGGCGGCGCATCCGCGAGGCCTTCGTCGCCCCGCCGGGGCACGCGATCGTGTCGGCGGACTACTCGCAGATCGAGCTGCGCATCATGGCCCACATCAGCGGCGACCCCGGCCTGCGGCACGCCTTCGAGCAGGGGCTGGACGTGCACCGCGCCACCGCGGCTGAAGTCTTCGGCGTGCCGCTCGAGGCGGTCAGCAGCGAGCAGCGCCGCTACGCGAAGGTGATCAACTTCGGCCTCATCTACGGCATGGGCGCCTTCGGCCTGGCGAGCAACCTCGGCATCGAGACCAAGGCCGCGAAGGACTACATCGACCGCTACTTCCAGCGCTTCGCCGGCGTCAAGCGCTACATGGACGAGACGCGCCAGCGCGCGGCCGAGCAGGGCTACGTCGAGACGCTGTTCGGGCGGCGCGTGTGGCTGCCCGAGATCAAGGGCGGCAGCGGCCCGCGCCGCTCGGCCGCCGAGCGGCAGGCGATCAACGCGCCGATGCAGGGCACCGCGGCCGACCTGATCAAGCTCGCGATGATCGCGGTGCAGGGCGCGATCGACCGCGAAAGCAAGGCCATGCGGATGATCATGCAGGTGCACGACGAACTCGTGTTCGAGGTGCCCGACGCCGAACTCGACTGGGCGCGCGCCGAAGTGCCGCGCCTGATGGCGGGCGTGGCCGAGCTGTCGGTGCCGCTGGTGGCCGAAGTCGGCGTCGGCGCGAACTGGGACCAGGCGCACTGACCGCCGGCCTGGTGGCGGCAGTCCTACGACCATGCGCGACGGCCGCGCAGCAGGTCGCGCACGCGCGGCAGCAGCCGCCACCACGCCACTGCGGCGCCGGCGCCGGCGAGCGCGGCGAGCACGACGAGCTGGCCGGTGGCCGATAGCGTCGCCGACGCGCTCAGCGCCGCCATCGCGAGCGCGAGCATGCCGATGCCCAGGTAGCCAGCGGCGTTCAGGATCGCCATGCCGTTGCCGCGCGCGTCGGCCGGCACGGCGCTCTGGTAGGCGACCAGCAGCGGCACGTTGACGAGACCTCCGAGCAGCCCGACGACGAGGCAGGCCGACGGCGGGACCGTTGGCGCCTGGGCGACGGCGAGCAGCGCGGCCGCGATGCCGCTGGCGCCGAACGGCACCAGCGCCAGCGCGCGGCCGCGGTCGCGCAGCAGCCCGGCGAGCGCCGACCCGGCGCCGGCGCCGGCCATCGACAGCAGCGCCACCGACAGCAGCGCCGCGTACGCCGCCTGAGGCCCGCCGCCCTCGCGGTCGAGCACCGCGGCGATCAACGCGCCGACCGCCGCGGCCGCCAGGCCGCGCAGTGCGGCCAGCGCGAGCAGCGGCACGAGGGCGCCGCGGTCGGCCGCGATGCGGCGCAGGTCGGTGAAGAAGCCGCGCAGCGCGGCACCCGGTGCCTGGGGGCGCGGCCGGTCGGCGGCGAACCGTGCCGGCCACGACGCCACCAGGCACAGCAGGCCCAGCAGCCACAGCGCCCACAGCGTCGCCGGCACGCCGCCCCACGGCCCGACCGTCGCCAGCACGCCGGCGAGCACCATGCCCGAGGCCATCGCCAGCACCGCGCCGCCCTCGATCCAGGCTGCCACCCTCATCAGCGGCCAGCCGGCGTCGGTCGCGGCCGCGGGCAGCAGCGCGAAGCGCGCGGGGACGAACACCGCGCTGCCGAGCGCGACGAGCACGACCGCCAGGTGCCACGCGCCGCCGTGAAGCCCGAATGCGAGCATCGCGGCCAGCGCGAACGCGGCCGACCCGGCGAGCACCGCGCGCCGGGGCAGGCTGTTGCCGACCGCGCCGGCGAGCGGCGCCATCAGCACCGCCGGCAGCATGAACAGCGCCATCACCAGGTGCCACGCCGACTCGCGTTCGGCCGGCGAGCCCGCGGCGGCCAGCAGCACGACGAACAGCCGCAGCCCGGCGTCGGCCGCGGCACGCGCGCACGACGCGACGAACAGCGCGCCGACGCGCCACCGCGCGCGCCGGTGCGCGGTCGCGATCGTCGGCGTCGCTTCAGCGTCCGCGGAACACCTCGCGCACGATGTCGCCCGAATAGACCGCGTTCGGGACCACTTCGCACTCGGCCCAGCAGCCGGTGCAGGCGTCGACCCAGGCGCGCTGCTCGCGCGCAGCCGCGCCGCGCCAGACTTCGTCGAACGCCTGCGTGGGCAGGTGCCCGACCTTCTCGGTGTTGAACTGGCACACCGGCACGCTGCCGTCGGGCAGCAGGCGCAGGTGGCTGCGCAGGGCGACGCAACGCGGCCGTGGCCGGGGCTGCGCCGCACCTTCGAGGCGCTGCACGAGGCCGCGCAGGTAGTAGCGCTTGCCGATGCGCAGCGCCGGGTCGCGCAGCGCGGCCACGCCGTCGAGCTGGCGGCGCGCGAACCGAAGCGCCTCGTCGGCCGGCAGCGCCGGATGCAGCGGGTAGCCGCGGATCGGGATCAGGTCGTCGCTGCGCCCGCCGTGCCGCCGCCGGCCGTACATCGACGACTCCTCGTAGGCCAGCACCGCCTGCACCTCGACGCCGAGCGCGCCGCACTGCCGCGCCAGCTCGTCGTGGTCGGCCAGCGAGGCGCGCGAGATCACGGTGTGGTTGACGCTGACCCGCACGCCGCGCGCGCGCTCGCCGGCCAGCCGGCGCACGGTGTCCAGCGCGGTGGCGAAGCGCACGTCGGCGCCGCGGTTGGCGTCGTGGGTGGCCTCGAGGCCGTCGAGCGAGACCATGAAGCGCAGCCGCCGCGGGGCGGTGAACCGGCGCGCGAACTCGGCCACGCGGTCCGGGAACGAGCCGTTGGTCGTGACGTGGACGACGGCCGGCCGCGATGCCTCGAACACCGCCTGCGCGACGTCGGCGAAGTCGTCGCGCAGGAACGGCTCGCCGCCGGTCAGCCGCACGACGTCGAGCCTGCCGATGCGGCCGAAGACGTCGCGCACCTGCGCCGGCGTCATCTCGGCGCCGCGCTTCATCTTCCACGAGTCGCACATGCCGCAGCGCGCGTTGCAGCGGAAGCACACGAGGTAGGTGCACCAGCGTGGCCGCGGCACCGCGCCGGCGCGGTTGCGCACGACGTCGAGCGCGAGGCGGGCCGGGTTCACGTCGGCGCCCGCTGCGGTGCGAAGGCCGGCAGCAGGGGCGGCTGCGTCAGCCGCGATCCCGGCGTCGAGCCGGCGAGCTCGGCGACGAAACCCTCGATCGCCGCGACCGCTTCGGCCAGGCCGTCGCGGCGCAGCTCGCGCATGCGCGCCGCGAACGCGTCGCGCTGCTGCAGCAGCCGTTGCAGGTGCGCCGCCGTGAGCGCGCGCGGCTCGACGCGCATGCCGATGCCCAGGCGCTCGACCGCGCGGGCGTTGAGCCGCTGCTCGACGCAGTCCTCCGGCATCACGAGCAGCGGCTTGCCCAGGTGCATCGCCTCGCCGACGAGCTGGTTGCCCGCGGTGCTGAGCACCGCGCGGCAGGCGGCGAGGTCGTCGACGAAGCTGCGGTTGCCCGGCGGCATGAAGTGCAGCCGCCCCTGCTGGCCGCGCCACGGCGTGCCGTACACGTGCACCGGCAGCCCGAGCTGGCCCAGCACGGCGCGCAGCCGGTCGTCGAACTGGTGATGGCCCTGGTTCAGGTACACGAGCAGGTGCTCGCCGTCGCAGGCGACGGCGTCGCGCACCTCGCGCCGCGGCAGCGTCGGCACGACGCGCACGCCGGCGTGGCGCGGCGGCGCGTCGTAGAAGCTGGAGACGAGGACCCGCTCGGGACGCCCCATCAGCGCGCGGTAGACGAAGACGTCGAGCGCGGCCTCGACGCGGTCGCGCGGGTCGACGTCGGGGCGGCAGTGGGCGAGGATGCCGATGTGGTCGAAGCCGATGCGCGGCACGCCGAGCCTGGCGGCCACCCGGTGCGACCAGGTCTCGGCGTCGGAGATCACGACGTCGGGCGCGAAGGCGCGCATCGCGTCGGCGACCATCGCGAACACCGGGCCGCGCCACCAGGCATCCAGCGCCGCTGGCAGGTTGTAGCGCAGCGTGTGCCAGTTGCTGCGCCGGCCGCTGCGCGCGCCGTAGGCGAAGCCGAGCGTGGGGATGCGCACGACGGGCCATTCGGACGCCATCGTCTGGTAGGCGTCGCCGCCGGCGAGCACGAGCAGTTCGTGACGCGGGCGCAGTTCCGCGAGCAGCGCCAGCGAGCGCGTCGCGTGGCCGCGCCCGTAGCCGTGTACGGCGTAGAGGATGCGGGCGCCTCGCCGATTTCGCGGCCGCGGGCTTGCTTGCGTCGCCATCGCATCACTCCTTCCGGCGCCGATCCCGAACCCTTCGAACGTTATCGAGGTCTTGTGAAGATTTGATGGGCCGCCGGCGGCGGCGTGCGCGGGCGCGGCGCGGCTCGGCGCGTGCCGCCGCGCGACGCGCGTCGTCGTCGATCCGCCGCCGGTGCAGCGGCGCTCAGCCGCGCAGCTGCGCGAACAGCGCCGGCTCCGCGTGCGCGGCGGCGAGCAGGCCGCTCGTGAACGCCGCCGGCACGCCGGGGCCGAAGACGTCCTGCCCCGCCAGCAGCAGCCCCGGCAGCGGCGTGTGGATGTGCAGCGCGGGCGACGCCAGGCGCTCGGCCGACAGCTCGAGGCCGTACATCGAGCCCTGCGGCGTGCGCACGTAGCGGCGGTGCGTCAGCGGGGTGGCCAGCTCGTGGAAGCGCACCATCGGCGCCAGCGCCGGAAAGTGGCGCTTCCACTGCGCGAGCAGCCGCTCGGCCACCCAGTCCTTGTAGGCCAGGTACTCGTCGCTGCGCGTGGCGTCGGGCTCGGCGAGGAAGCGTGCGAAGACCGCGTGGTCGACGATCGCCACGACCTCGGCCGAAGGCGGTCCGCTCCAGGCCGGATCCTTCAGCGACGAGAAGCTGACGAAGAATCCCGGTGCGTCCTCGTCCGCCGGATCGCCCCAGACGCGGCCGACGTCTTCGCTTTCCATCACCCAGCGGTTGGCCGTGCTCGCGCCGGCAGCGGCGACGTCGCCTTCGAACCCGATGAACAGGGCCAGGTGGGCGTGACCGGGCCTCAAGGCCGCCAGCGTGTCCTGCCAGGCGGCGGCGACCTCGTCGTCGAGCAGGGCCACCGTGTTCGGCACCCCGGCCGCCGAGATCACCCAGCGTCCGCTCTCCTCGCGCCGCTGGCCGCCGTGCTCGACGCCGACGCCGGCGGCGCGGCCGTCGCGCACGACGATGTGCTGCACGTCGGCGCCCACGCGCAGCTCGCCGCCGGCGGCCTCGACCGGGCGGCGCAGCGTCTCGGCGAAACGCGCCGGGCCGCCCACCGGGTAGTACGCGCCGGCGTCGTAGGCGTGCATCACGAGCGCGTGCTCGGCGAACGGCGCCCCGGCCGGCGGCGCGCCGTGGTCGCCCCAGCGCGCGCCGAGCACCGCGCGCAGCCGCGGGTCGGCGATGCGGGCCAGCTCGTCGGCCAGCGTGCGTTCGGCCCAGCGCCGGGCCTGTGCACCGCGCAGCAGCCGCAGCCCCGCGGCCAGCCACGACGGCACGCTGTGCAGCTGCATCAGCGTCATCGCGGCGCGCCGCGCGTCGGCGCTGGCCTCGAACCAGCCGACGATCGCGCCGCGCTCGTGCGGGAAGGCGCGCAGCAGCGCGTCGCGGAACGCCGCTTCGGGGTGTTCGATGCCGAACTCGAAGTCCGGCAGCCGCACGATGTCGTACGGGTTGGCCAGCGGCGCGAACCGCAGCTCGCCGTCGGTGAGCCAGCCCAGCAGGCGGCCGAACCAGCCTTCGGGGCCCGGATGAGGCCCCGCGCCCCCCAGGTAGTGCACGCCGGTGGGGAACACCCAGTCGTGGCGGCGGAACGTCTGCGTCTGCCCGCCCGGCGTGTGGTGCTGCTCGAGCACCAGCACCCGCTTGCCGCGCTTGCCCAGCGCCGCCGCGGCGGCGAGCCCGCCGATTCCCGAGCCGATGACGATGGCGTCCCACATGTCGTGCTCCTTCGCGGGCCAAGGGTACGGAGGGTTCATGCTCCGCCAGCGGCGTGACGTTTCGATGTCGGTGCGAAGCGCGGCCGCTGGCGCAGCGCGACCGGTGCAGCGCGCGCCGCGCCGATCACCGGCCCGCGCGTGTCGCGGCCGGGTCCGCGTGCTGCGGCGACGGCGCCGCGGCCGCGTCCGCCGCGACGTGCAGCGTGCGGGTCGGGAACGCGATCTCGGCGCCGCGGGCGGCCACGATGCGGCCAATGCGCAGCAGCAGGTCCTGCTTCAGCGCCTGGTAGTCGACCCACCCGGTCGTCGTCGTGAAGGCGTAGACGAGGATGTCGAGCGACGACGCGCCGAACTGCGTGAAGCTGACGATCAGCGTCTGCGTGCCGTCGATCGCCGGGTGTTCGCGCAGCATCCGGCGGATGTCGTCGACGATCGCCGGCACGGCGTCGAAGTCGCGGTAGCGCACGCCGATCGTCTCGCGGATGCGGCGGTGGCTCATCCGCGACGGGTTCTCGACGACGATGCTCGTGAACACGGCGTTGGGCACGTAGATCGGGTTCTTGTTGAAGGCGCGGATGCGCGTGTGGCGCCAGCTGATGTGCTCGACGACGCCTTCGAGGCTCTTGTCGGGGCTGCGGATCCACTCGCCGACGCTGAACGGGCGGTCGAGGTAGATCGTGAACCCGCCGAAGAAGTTGGCCAGCAGGTCGCGCGCGGCCAGTCCCACCGCCAGCCCGCCGACGCCGCCGAGCGCGAGCAGCCCCGCGATCTGGAAGCCCAGCGTCTGCGCGGCGACGAGCACCGCTGCGACGACGGCGATCAGCCGGGCGAGCTTGACCAGCGCGTCGACGGTGGTGACGTCGACTTCCTCGCCCTGGGCCCGACGCCGTGCGACGACCCGCTCGCCGACCTCGCCGGCGAGCTCGACGAGGAACCACGCCGCGCAGGCGACGAGCACGACGTCGCGCAGCGCGAGTGCCTGTTCGACGAACGCGAACTCGCTTTCGCGCTGCGCCACGCGCGCCATCCAGCCCAGGCCGATCGCCCACAGCGCGGCCAGCAGCGGGCGCGCGGCGCTGCGCACGAGCGGCCCGGCCCACAGGCCGGGCGAGGCCGCTGCCGCACGGCCGATGCGGCGCAGCCCGAACTGCGCGACCTGGTTGACGGCGACGGTCAGCAGCGCGATGGCGATCAGCGTCGCCACCCACGGCACGACGCCGAGGTGGCGGCCCAGGAAATCGCTGAACGCCTGCATCGGTGACGGCCGCGGGGGCAGGCCGCGGCGCTACCCGCGCGGTCGACGCCGACCGCCCGCCGCCCCGGCGGCAGCCGTGGCGACGCCGGACGAGGTCTGCCGTCGGATCCGCGCGATCAGGCCTCGACGATGCGCCGTTGCCCGGCACCGGGCAGCACGCGCAGCGTGCGGCCGGTGAACGCCGCGTACGCCGCCTGCTTGACGGTGCTGACGAACCGCCACTCGGCACGGCATTCGTCGGGCGTCGCCGTGACGAGGAGGAAGCCGCGGTCCTTCGTGTTCGCGTAGCGCAGCGGGCCGATCAGCTGCTCGAGCCCGGCGGCGAACGCGGCCGGGTTCTCGTTCGGGAAGAACGCCTCGAGGCCCGGCGAGCTGACCGACGGCGCGGCGAACTCGACGCCGACCTGGCGGCCGGCCGCGTCCTGCAGGTCGTTGGCCCATGCGTTGTGGGTGTCGCCGGCGAGCACGACGAGGTTCTTGTCGAGCGTGCGCGCGGCGCCCAGCACCGCCTCGCGCGCCGCCGCGTAACCGTCCCAGGCGTCGAGGTTGTACGGGATCGCCGGCTGGGCGAGGATCGCGCGCTCCTGCGGCGTCAGCGTCTGCGGCGCCGTCTGCGCCTTGAACAGCAGCGCGGCGTAGTCGGAGAAGCCGATCTGGAAGAAGACGAGCGGCGCCGGCACGTTCATGCGTCCCATCAGCACCTGCTGGCCGAGCACCGTCCACCGCGCGCGGGTGGCCGCCATGCGCTGCGTGAGCCACGCCGCCTGCTCGGCGCCGAGCAGCTGGCGCGCGGGGTTCGCGACGTCGGCCGCGAAGCGCGCGGCGTCGAAGCCCGCCGGGCCGACGTAGTCTCGGTAGTCGAGCTGCAGGTCGCGGCCGACGAGCCGCGTGTCGAGCATGTGCAGGTCGACGAGCTGGGCGAAGGTAAACGAGCGCCACAGGCGCTCCGGCCGCGCGGGCTCGGCCAGGCGCGTGGGCATCCACTCGTGGTAGGCCTGCAGCGCCGCGGCCTTGCGCGCTTCGAACGGGCCTTCGGTGGCCGGCTGGTGGTTCTCGGCGCCTTCGCGCCAGGCGTCGTTGGCGATCTCGTGGTCGTCCCACACCGCGATCATCGGCACCGCGGCGTGCAGCGCCTGCAGGTCGGGGTCGCTGCGGTACTGCGCGTAGCGGCGCCGGTAGTCGGCCAGGGCGACGACCTCGGTCGGCGGATCCGACAGCCGGCCGAGCGCGGCGGCGTCCTCCGACGCGTAGCCGCCGCGGCCGTATTCGTAGATGTAGTCGCCGAGATGAACCGCGGCGTCGAGGTCGGCGACGCGCGCCGCTTCGGCGTAGGCGTGGAAGAAGCCGGCCGGATGGTTCGAGCACGAGAACACCGCCAGCCGCACCTGGTGCACGGGGTGCGTCGGCAGCGTCTTCGTGCGCCCGGTCGGCGACATGCGGCCCAGCGCGTGAAAGCGGTAGTGCAGCACCGCGCCGGGCGGCAGGCCGGTGGCGTCGACCTTGACCGTCCAGTCGGCCGCGGCGCGGGCGAACGCGGTGCCGCGGCGCACGACGCGGCGGAAGCCGGGGTCGAGCGCGACTTCCCACTGCACCGGGTGCTGCGGGGCGGGCCGCGGCGCGATGCGCGTCCACAGGATCACGCGATCGGCCAGCGGATCGCCGCTGGCCACGCCGTGCGTGAACACCGGGTCGCGCGGCGCATGGGCCGCGGCGCGGACGGCGGCCGGCGCCAGCACGGCGGCCGCGGAAAGGCCGCGCAGGAAGGCGCGGCGATCGAACGGGGAACGGTGGTGCATCGGGGCCTCGCAATGGAGCAACGCCGAAACGCTATCGCCCCGGGGTGACAGCGTGGCGACAGCGCCCCGACCGAAGGGACACGCCCGGGGCGTCGGCCGCGGCGCGCGAAGGTTCAGCGCCGGCCGAAGCCGGCACCGCGCACGACGTCGACGCGCACGCGCTCGCCGGTGATGCCGAAGTCGTCGTCGTTGACGATGATCAGGCGTCCCTGCTGCGTCAGCGCGAGCCCCTCGAGCTTGCGGGCGAACGGCGGTAGCGCGCCCGGCACCGACGACGCGATGAAGCGCAGCGTCTTGCGCACCGGCACGATGCCGGCGTCGGCCAGCGCCGGAAAGCCGGGCAGGCCGAGCTGCTCGAGCGTGGGCCGGGTGGCCGGCGCGTCCCAGACGCTGCCGAGCAGGTTCGTCGCCCCGCGCAGGTCGATCTCGTACAGCGCGGTCGCCTGGTCCGTGCGCTCGATGACGAGCAGACGGTCGTCGTCGAGCGTCGTCATCTCGCTGACGCGCAGGTCGGCCACGCGCTGGACGTCGGTCGCGCCGGCGTTGCGCAGCACGTCGACGTCGTCGAGCGTGTAGACCCATTCGCCGACGAGGCGCAGCGTCGAGCCGTTCGGGTGCGGGTCGAGCGCGGCGCGGTAGATGCGGATGTTCCTGCTGTCGCGCACGCTCGTGTCCGGGTGGTCGAGCGGGCTCTGCACGATGAAGGTGAGGAAGCGGAAGTCGCGCGACACGGCCATCGACTCGATGCCGCGGTTGATGCGCCGCTTCGCGAGCAGCTCGGGCAGGATGCCTTCGACGCGGTAGCCGGCGCTCGCGCCGACGCGCGGGTGGGTGTACTCCTGCGCCGTGCCGGCGGGGACGAAGCGCTGCAGGATGCGGCCGTCGGCCGCGACTTCGACGAGGCCGGTGGCGTTCTCCTCGCCGATGAAGAACCGCCCGCCGAAGTGCGGCAGGCGCACGATGCCCTCGGCGTCGATCGCGCTCGCGTCCTGGTCGAGGACGCGCCCTTGGCCGTCGCGCGGGATCTCCGTCGTGCCGGTGACCTGCGGATTCAACAGGCCGCTGATCGGCGTGCCGTCCAGGCGCCTGAGGGGGATCACGTCGAGCACCTCGAGCGTGCCGCCGGGCGCGAGCCGAAGCCTGTAGATGCTCGGCGCGTAGTCCGGCCGCGGATACAGGCGCCCGACGCCGGCGGCGACGCCCCGGCTCGGATCGGCCGGGCAGGCCAGCGCAGGCGCGAGTTCGAGCACCGTTCGCGCATCGGCGCAGGTGAAGTTCGGCCCGCGGTCGCCGACGGTCCACAGCACGTCGGGCGGATCGCCCGGGCCGCGGTAGCTGCCGCTGCCGGCGCCGCCGAACAGTCGCAGCGTCTTGCCTCCGGCCGGATGTCGGTAAGTGCCGAGGTCGAGCTTCGGGTCGCCTTCGACCGGTTCGTAGGTCGCGACGATCTCCTGTGCTGCGGCACCGAAGGCGGCCGCGGCGAGGGCGGCGGCGAGCGCGCGTGCGATCCGTTGCATGACTCGATTCCTCCTCACGAGAAGCGACGGAAGGTACGTGGCGAACGTGACAGTTCGGTGTCGCAGCGGGGCGGGCGCGACGCCTCGGGTCGCCGCGCGGCGCGAGCCCGCGGCCCGCGGCAGCTGGCAGGATCAGAAGCGCAAGCGCAGCGACACTCGCAAGCATCGAGGCTCGCCGGGCAGGCGCGACACGCGGAAGCACCTCGTCTCGCTTTCGCTGGCTTCGAAAGGGATCGGCGCGTCGAGCCGCAGTCGCGGGTCAGGCGCGACGTCGGGCCCCGCGTGGCCGTCGCTCGCCTCCGGCACGGCGGAGCGTTCGCGGCGGTCGTCCCGCAGCCAGGATGAGCCCCAGGGTGCGGCCCGTGCCCCCGACGTCCGACCGCCACGAGGCCGTTTGCCGCCGGCGACAAACCGGGGTTGGAAGCCGTTGCCACGGTCGAGGTCGAAGCCGCACCGAAGCAGCGGTTGGCCATGCGCGCACCGCCGCACCGCGCTGCGACGGTGGCCTTGGCCGCCTGCGCCGGTGGAAGCAGGGTCACCGGACCCTGCGTGGCCACCGCGCAGGCACGACGGATCGAAGCTTGATGACATGACGCGCACCCGAATGCCGCCGTCGCCGCCACGTCATGAGCTGGCGCGACGATGCACGGCGAACCCGGCGCCGGTCCGATCGTGCCTACACTCCCGCCGATGACCGACTTCCTCGCCGAAACCCGCCCCGTCGCGACGCCGGGCAAGGTGCAGGCCGCGGCGACGTCGTCGCTGGCCTGGCTGAACCGCGAGATCTCGACGCTGCAGTTCAACCGCCGCGTGCTCGCGCAGGCGCGGCGCGACGACGTGCCGCTGCTCGAGCGGCTGCGCTACATCACGATCGTCTCGTCCAACCTCGACGAGTTCTTCGAGGTGCGCTTCGCCGACTACCTCGAGCTCGGCCGCCAGCCCGGCACCGGGGTGTCGCCGCGCGACCTGAAGCAGGTCGCCGCCGACGCCCACGCGCTGATCGACGAGCAGTACGCCCTCTTCAACGACGAGGTGATGCCGGCGCTGCAGCGCGAGGGCATCGTGATCGTCAACCACGCCGAGCGCGACGCCGCGCAGCGCGCGTGGGTGGCACGCTTCTTCGAGCAGCAGGTGCGCCCGCTGCTGGTGCCCGTGGGCCTCGACCCGGCGCACCCGTTCCCGCAGGTGGCCAACAAGAGCCTGAACTTCATCGCCCTGCTCGGCGGGCGCGACGCCTTCGGGCGCGAGAACCGCATCGCGATCGTCAAGGTGCCGCGCGTGCTGCCGCGCGTGATCCGCCTGCCCGACGACGTCAGCGGCGGCCGCCAGGCGTTCGTGCTGCTGACGAGCGTCATCCGCGCCCACCTCGGCGAGCTGTTCCCGGGGCGCGAGGTGACGTACTTCTCGCAGTTCCGCGTCACCCGCGACAGCGACCTCGACGTCGACGAGGACGAGGTCAAGAACCTGCGCCAGGCGCTGCGCACCGGGCTGACGACGCGCCACTTCGGGCAGGCGATCCGCCTCGAGGTCGTCAGCACCTGCCCCGACGAGCTGTCGGGCTTCCTGCTGCAGCAGTTCCAGCTGCCCGAGGAGGCGCTGTACCGCGTCAACGGCCCGGTCAACCTCGTGCGGCTGAACCAGCTGATCGACCAGGCCGACGCCGACCACCTGCGCTTCCCGCCGTTCGAGCCGGCGTGGCCCGAGCGCCGGCTGCCGCGCGAGCGGCCGATGTTCGAGCGCCTGCGCGAGGGCGACGTGCTGCTGCACCACCCGTTCGAGAGCTTCGAGCCGGTCGTGCAGTTCCTGCGCCAGGCCGTCGACGACCCGGACGTGCTCGCGATCAAGCAGACGATCTACCGCACCGGCGCGCAGAGCGTGCTGATGGACCTGCTGCTCGAGGCGGCGCGCCGCGGCAAGGAGGTGATGGCCGTCGTCGAGCTGAAGGCGCGCTTCGACGAGGAGGCCAACATCAACTGGGCCGAGCGGCTCGAGGCGGTGGGCGCGCAGGTCGTCTACGGCATCGTGGGCCTGAAGACGCACGCCAAGATGATGGTGATCACGCGCCGCGAGGGCGGGCGGCTGCGCCGCTACGCGCACCTGTCCACCGGCAACTACAACCCGCGCACCGCGCGGCTGTACACCGACGTCGGCTGCCTCACCGCCGACCCGGATCTCACGGCCGACGCCGACGCCGTGTTCCAGCAGCTCGCGAGCCTGGTCAAGCTGCGCCCGCCGCGGCAGCTGCTGACGGCGCCCTTCGGGCTGCACCGGCGGCTGCTGCGCCACCTGCAGCAGGTCGCCGACGCCGCGCGCGCCGGCCGCCGCGCGCGCGTGGTCGTCAAGATCAACGCGCTGACCGACGTCGCGCTGATCGAAGCGCTGGTGGCCGCCGGCCAGGCCGGCGCGCAGATCGACCTCGTCGTGCGCGGCGCGTGCATGCTGCCGCCCGGGGTGCCGGGGCAGACCGAGCGCATCCGCGTGCGCTCGATCGTCGGCCGCTTCCTCGAGCACACGCGCGTGCTGTACTTCGCGTGGGGCGACGGCGACGACGAGGAAGTGCTGTACCTCAGCAGCGCCGACTGGATGAGCCGCAACATGTACCGCCGCATCGAGGTCGCGTGGCCGGTGCGCGACCCCGCGCTGCGCCAGCGCGTGATCGACGAATGCCTGGTGCCGTACCTGCACGACACGCGCGACGCCTGGACGCTGGCGCCCGACGGCCACTACGAGCGCGTGCGGCCGGCCGCCGGCGAGGGCGTCTCGGCGCAGCAGGCTCTGATGGCGCTGTACAGCCGCTGAGACGGCGCACGAGGAACCGCGATGGACCTGATCCTGTGGCGCCACGCCGATGCCGACGAGACGAGCGACAGCGGCGAGGACCTGGACCGCGCGCTCACGCCCAAGGGCGAGCGGCAGGCGAAGAAGATGGCCGCCTGGCTCAACCAGCACCTGCCGTCGAGCACCAAGGTGCTCGTGAGCCCGGCGCGGCGCGCGCAGCAGACGGCGCAGGCGCTGGACCGCAAGTTCAAGACGGTGGGCGCGCTCGCCCCTGACGCCGGCGTCGAGGCGCTGCTGGCCGCCGTGCGCTGGCCCGACGCGCGCGAGCCGGTGCTCGTCGTCGGCCATCAGCCCACGCTCGGGCTGACCGCGGCCTACCTGATGGCCGGCATCACGACGCCGTGGAGCGTCAAGAAGGGCGCGATCTGGTGGCTGCGCTCGCGCCAGCGGCTGCTCGGCGACGGCGAGGTCGTGATCGTCACCGTGCGCGGGCCGGACAACGTCTGACGGACGGCCGAGCCTAGATCCGGCAGTCGGGCGCGCCCGAGCGGGCCGTCATCGGGCGCGCTGGCAAGGCCGAGCCCGCACGCGCACCGTCCCTGCGGACGGTGCGCGCCTGGCGAGGAGCCGGGGCGTCCCCGCCCGCGGCGGCCCGCAGGGCTCGCAACGCCGCCAGCGTGTCCGAGGGCGGCTCGATCGGGTGCGCAGCGTCGTCGCCCGAGAGGTGACCGCCCGCGTGCGCGAGAACACCAAGCATGAGAGCAGCTTGCATGCGGAGTCGAGCGGCCGTCTGTCGGATCTCGGCTCAGCCGCTTTCGACGAGCACGAGCTGCAGCGGCCCGCCGCGGTTCCACGTCTCCGCCTCCTCCTCGAGCAGGAACAGCGTGCGCGGGTGGCTGCGCGCCCAGGCTTCGCCGAACGACAGCGTCGCGCGCGCGCCCTGGCGCTGCAGCCGCAGCGCGGCGGGGTCGACGCCGCCACGGGCGTGGCACTTGATCACCGCCAGCCGCAGGCACAGCACCTGCCAGTTGTAGGTGTCGTTGACGAACGCCGCCTCGATCTTGCGCAAGCCCCCGCGCTGGCCGAGCACGAGCTCGCCGACGCGCCGCTGCTGGCTCTGCGAGAAGCCGGGCGCGTCGACGTGGGCGAGCAGGTAGGCGCTGTGGCGGTGGTGGTCGTGGTGCGAGACCATCATGCCGATCTCGTGCAGGTCGCAGGCCCAGCCGAGCTCGAGCCGTGCCTCGGAGCCGTTGCGCTCGGGCATCGCCGCGGCGACGCCGTCGTACAGCGCCAGCGCCACCGAGCGCACGCGGCGCGCCTGCGCGGTGTCGACGCGGAAGCGCCGCTGCAGTTCGACGACGGCGCGGTCGCGCATGTCGCCGCCGCGGGCGCGCCGGCGCGCGGTCAGGCGGTCGTGCAGGTCGACGATCACGCCCTGGCGCAGCGCGCCCTTGGCCGGCTGCAGCGACTCGATGCCGAAGTGCGTCGCCAGCGTGTAGAGGATGGACAACCCGCCGGCGAGCACCGGGCGCCGGTCGTCGCGCAGGCCCGGCAGCTTCAGGCGCTCGACGTGGCCGGCGTCGATGCAGCGCGCGATCAGCCAGCGCAGCCCGGCCGGCGTGATCTCGCCGTCGGTGACGTGGCTCGCCACGAGCAGCTGCGACACCGCACTGACGGTGCCCGACGAGCCCAGCGCCTCGCTCCAGCGCTGGCGCGTGAACGTCGTCAGCGCCTCCTCGAGCTCGGCGCCGGCGGCGACCTGGGCGGCGCGGAACGCCGCGTCGCTCAGTCGCCCGTCGCCGAAGAAGCGCTGCGACAGGCTCACGCTGCCGACGCGGAACGACTCCGCTTCCAGCGGCGTGCGGCCCTCGCCGACGATCATCTCGGTCGAGCGGCCGCCGATGTCGACCACCAGCCGCCGCCCTTCCGAGGGCTGCAGGTGCGCCACGCCGGTGTAGATCAGGCGCGCCTCCTCGCGGCCGGAGATGACCTCGATCGGATAGCCGAGCACCTCCTGCGCGCGCAGCAGGAAGGCGTCGCGGTTGCGCGCCTCGCGCAGCGTCTGCGTGGCCACCGCGCGCACCTGGGCCGGCCGGAAGCCGGCCAGCCGGCTCGCGAAGCGGGCCAGGCAGTCCAGGCCGCGCCGCGCGGCGGCGTCGGTGAGCAGGCCGTGGGCGTCCAGGCCACCGCCCAGGCGCACCGTCTCCTTCAGGTAGTCGATGCGCCGGTAGCGCCCGTGCGCGAGCTGCCCGATCTCGAGACGGAAGCTGTTCGAGCCGATGTCGACGGCGGCCAGCAGACCGGCGACGGTGGACGAGACGGCAGCGACCATGCAGGCATTGTGGGGTCAGCGCGCGACACCACCGTTGCGCCGCCGCCGCAGTTCGCCGATGCTCGCGGGCTCCCCTCCACGAAAGGCGATCCCATGCTGCGCGACGACTTCGACAGCCTCGTTCCGTCCCGGCCGCTGCGCCGGCGTGCGTTCGCCGGCGGCCTCGGCGGCGGTTTCGCCGCCGCCGTGCTGCCCACGCTCGCGCAGACCGCGATCACGACCGACGCCGCCGGCCTGACGGCCGGCGAGGTCACGATACCGGTCGGCGACTTCGCGATGCCGGCCTACGTCGCCCGCCCGGCGGGGCGCCGCGGCGCGCCGGTGGTGCTCGTCGTCAGCGAGATCTTCGGCGTGCACCAGCACATCGCCGACATCGCGCGCCGCTTCGCGCACCAGGGCTACTTCGCGATCGCCCCCGAGCTGTTCGCGCGCCAGGGCGACCCGATGATGTACGGCGAAATCGCGCGCCTGATCGCCGAGGTCGTCAGCAAGGTGCCCGACCGCCAGGTGATGGGCGACCTCGACGCGGCGGTCGCCTGGGCGCGCGGCGAGGGCGCCGACGCGAACCGCGTCGGCGTCACCGGCTTCTGCTGGGGCGGGCGCATCACGTGGCTGTACGCCGCCCACGCGCCGGTGCAGGCGGGCGTGGCGTGGTACGGGCGCCTGGTCGGCGACTCGACGCCGCTGCAGCCGGCGCACCCGGTCGACGTGGCGGCGAACCTGCGCGCGCCGGTGCTCGGCCTGTACGGCGGCGCCGACGCCGGCATCCCGCTTGACACGGTCGATAAGATGAAATCGGCGCTGGCGCGGGGCAGCGCGGCGGCGCGCGCGTCGACGTTCGTCGTCTACCCCGACGCGCCGCATGCCTTCCACGCCGACTACCGGCCGAGCTACCGCAAGGATTCCGCCGAGGACGGCTGGAAGCGCTGCCTGGAGTGGTTCCGGTCGCACGGCGTCGGCTGACCGACGCGCGGCCGCGCGACGCCCGCACTCCGCCGCCCGCGCCCGGCCCGGCGCCGGCGGCGGCGCTTCGCCTCGAAGGACACGTATGACGCTCGGCTACATCGTCGCCGCCACGCTGGTGGGCGGCATCCTTTCGGTCGCCATCGCCGCCGCGCTGACGGTGACGATGCTGTCGCGCGTCGTGCGAAGCCTGGTCAGCCTGTCGGCCGGCGTGCTGCTCGGCACCGCGATGCTGCACCTGCTACCCGAGGCGTTCGAGAGCGACGCCGGCGCGCACGCGCTGTTCGCGACCCTGCTCGGCGGGCTGCTGTTCTTCTTCCTGCTCGAGAAGGCCGAGGTCTACCGCCACGGCCACCATCACGAGGGCGACGACCCGCACCACCACCACCACCACGGCTTCGACGCCGAGCAGGCCGGCCGCGGCGGCTGGGCGGTGCTGTTCGGCGACGGCGTGCACAACTTCTGCGACGGCATCATCATCGCCGCCGCGTTCCTGACCGACGCGCGGCTGGGCGTCGTGACGACGCTGGCGGTGGTCGCCCACGAGATCCCGCAGGAGGTGGGCGACTACATCGTGCTGCTCAACGCCGGCTTCTCGCGCGCCAAGGCGCTGCTGTTCAACGCGCTGTCGGGGCTGGCGGCGGTCGCCGGCGGCGTCGTCGGCTACTTCGTCGTCGGGCCGTGGGAGGACCTGTTCCCGTACCTGCTCGTCGTCGCGTCGAGCAGCTTCGTCTACGTCGCCGTCGGCGACCTGATGCCGCAGATGCAGCGCCGGCTGCCGCCGCGCGACCTCGTCGCGCAGGTGGCGTGGATCGGGGCCGGGCTGCTCGTCGTCTACGGCGCCACCGCGGCGCTGCACGCGCACTGAACGGCGCACCGCAGGCGGGCGCCGCCCGCTGCGGCCTGCGTCGTGGCCCCGCCTTCACCCCGGCGGGGCGTCACTTCACGACGAGCACCGCGGTGGCAGTGTGCGTCAGCACCTTCTGCGTCTCGCTGCCGAGCAGCAGCGCCGCGACGCCGCGGCGGCCGTGCGAGGCCATCACGATGAGGTCGCAGTTCTGGTTCTTCGCGTGGTCGCAGATCGCCTCCCACGGGTGGGTGGCCTCGACCGTGTAGCCCTTGCACGTGACGCCGGCCTCGCTCGCGGCCTGCTCGACGGCCTTCACGCGCGCCGAGGCGATGCGCTCCTGGGCGTCGAAGAACTCCTGCGGCGGTGTCGGCTGCATCTCGGAGATCGCGCTGTACGGGAACGGCTCCTTGACCGCGAGCGCGCTCAGCGTCGCGCCCGACAGCTTGGCCAGCGCGATCGCCCGCTCGACGGCCTTGGCCGAGATGTCGGAACCGTCGGTGGGAACCAGGATGTGCTTGAACATGTGGTGCTCCTCGGGAGGCCGTCGCAATCGACGCGGCTAGTGTTGCACCGGCGGCGGGCGCCGTCTTGAGGCAGGTCAAGGCGGCGGCGGGCGCCGGCGCTCAGCCCACCGCCACCGGCCGCGACGGGTCGGCCGACCACTCGCTCCACGAGCCGGGGTACAGCACCGTGGTGCCGAGCCCGGCGTGCTCGAGCGCGAGCAGGTTGTGGCACGCGGTGACGCCCGATCCGCACTGCTGCACGACGTCGGCCGGGTCGACGCCGGCCACGAGCGGCGCCAGTTCGGCGTGCAGCTGCGCCGCGCTCTTGAAGCGGCCGTCGGGCTGCAGGTTGTCCTGGAAGCAGCGGTTCAGCGCCCCGGGGACGTGGCCGGCGGCGGCGTCCAGCGGCTCGACCTCGCCGCGAAACCGCGGCGCCGCGCGAGCGTCGAGCACGCGCACGCGGCCCAGCGCTGCGAGCAGCGCGTCGGCATCGATCGTCGGCATCGCCGCCTCGCCCGCCGGGTAGGGGCCGCGGGCCGCCGGCGCCGGCGCTTCGGCGACGAGCGTGCCGCCCGCGGCGAGCCAGGCGTCGACGCCGCCGTCGAGCACGGCCACCTCGGCGTGGCCGAGCCAGCGCAGCAGCCACCACGCCCGTGCCGCGTACGGGCCGCCCTGGGCGTCGTAGGCGACGACGGGCACCCCCGGCGCGATGCCGAGCCGCCCCGCGGCGGCGGCCCATGCGGCGCGCTCGGGCAGCGGGTGGCGGCCGCGGAACCGGCCGTCGGCGCCGTGGCGCGGCCCCGACAGATCGCGATCGAGGTGCAGGTAGCGTGCGCCCGGCAGGTGGCCGGCGGCGTACGCGCGCTCGCCGGCGGCGGGGTCGAAGAGGTCGAACCGGCAGTCGAGCAGCACGGGGGGCTCGGGGCCGCGCAGCAGCTCGGCGAGGGCGGCGGCGGAGATCAGCGTGCGCAGGACCATGGCGGGATGGGAGGCGGGGCGAGGGTCAGGACTCGGCGGCGGGGCGTTGCGCATCGGCCGGCGTGCTGCGCACCCGCAACAGCGTGGCGGCGAGCCCGGCGGCGACGATCAGGATCATGCCCCCGATCGCCGACAGCGTGACCGGGTCGCCGAACAGCAGCACACCGTAGACGAACGCGAACGCGATGCCGAGGTACTGCAGCGAGGCGTTGGGCAGCGTGCGCCCGATCGCGTAGGCGCGCGTCATCAGCATCTGCGCCACGGTGGCGAGCAGGCCGATCGCCAGCAGCAGCGCCAGCCCCGCCGGCGCGTGGCCGCTGGCGCCGGTCCAGCCCATCGTCGCCGCGCCGGCGACGACGCCGCCGAGCGAGAAGTAGAAGACGATGCGCGTCTCGGGCTCGCCGGCGCGGCCGAGCGCGGTGACCTGCAGGTACGCCAGCGCGGCGAACATGCCCGACACCAGCCCGGCCAGGCCGTGCCAGAGCTGGCGGTCGTCGATCGTCGGCCGCAGCACGAGCGCGACCCCGGCGAAGCCCATCAGCACGGCGGCCACCAGCCGGCCGTCGACCCGCGCCGAGCCGAGCATCACCGCACCGCCGATCAGGAACAGCGCCATCCACACCGACGACATGTAGTTCAGCGTCATCGCGGTGGCCAGCGGAAGGCCGCCGATCGCGTAGAACCACAGCACCAGCGAGGCGACGCCCACCGCGCTGCGCCAGAAGTGCATCGCCGGCACCGCGGTGCGCAGCGTGCCGCCGCGCAGGTGCACGAGGGTGGCGACGAAGACGGCGCCGACGATGCCGCGGTAGAACACGATCTCGCCGGCGTGGTAGTGCGCCGAGGCGAGCTTGACGCACACGCCCATCGTCGCGAACAGCAGCGACGACGCGACCATCAGCCACGGCGCGCCGACGGCGCGCAGCCTCGCCGCCGTGGGCAGCGGCGGCAGCGCGCTCAGGCGCGCACCCGGTCCATGCCCATCTGCGCCCGGTACCACTCGTGGAAGTGCTGCATGCCGTCTTCCATCGGGCTCTGGTAGGGGCCGAACTCGTCGTCGCCGCGCTCGTACAGCGCCAGCCGCCCGGCGTCCATGCGCAGCGCGATCTCGTCGTCCTCGACGCAGGTCTCCATGTAGGCCGCCTGCTCGGCCTCGACGAACTCGCGCTCGAAGGCGGCGATCTCCTCGGGGTAGTAGAACTCGACGAGGTTGACCGTCTTGCGCGGGCCCTTCGGGTGCAGCGTCGAGACGACGAGCACGTGCGGGTACCACTCGACCATCAGCGTCGGGTAGTAGGTCAGCCAGATCGCGCCGTGCGGCGGCAGCGTGCCGTCGCCCACGCGCAGCACCTGGTCGTGCCAGCGGCGGTAGACGTCGGAGCCGGGGCGCGCCAGCGCCTGGTGGATGCCCACCGTCTGCACGCTGTGGTGGGGGCCGAACTCCCAGCGCAGGTCGTCGCAGGTCACGAAGCGGCCGAGCCCGGGGTGGAACGGGCCGACGTGATAGTCCTCGAGGTAGACCTCGATGAACGTCTTCCAGTTGTAGTCGCACTCGTGCACGTGCACCTTGTCGAGCACGTAGCCGGTGAAGTCGAGCTCGGCGCGCGGGCCCAGGTGGGCGAGCTCGGCGGCGACGTCACGCCCGTTGTCCTCGAACACGAGGCCGTTCCAGCTCCGCGTCGGGTAGCGGCGCAGGTCCAGGCAGGGGTCGTGGTCGAAGTGCGGCGCGCCGACGAGCCGGCCCTGCAGGTCGTACGTCCAGCGGTGCAGCGGGCAGACGATGTTCGTCTGCGTGTGGCCGCGCCCGCGCAGCATCACCGCCTGGCGGTGGCGGCAGACGTTGGAGATCAGCTCCACGCCGGCGGCGGTGCGCACCAGCGCGCGCCCCTCGCCCTCGTGCGCCAGCGCGTGGTAGTCGCCGACCTCGGGCACCGACAGCTCGTGGCCGACGTAGCGCGGCGCGCGCGCGAAGATCAGCGCCTGCTCGCGGCGGTACAGATCCTCGTCGAAGTAGGTCGAGACGGAAAGCTGCGAGCGGCTGCGTTCGAGCGCCCCGCGCGCAATGCTCAGGTTGGACATGATCCCCAGGATCTCCAAAAACCGATGTCAACCCGGCCGCCGGCGCGAACCCGAGAGCTCGACCCGGGCGGCGGTACCGATCCCGGGACGCACGGCATCGCGGGGCGCGGGATTGTAGCCAGCGGGGGTGACCGGCGGGCGCGCCCGGCGATGGCGGCTCATTGCCGGGCGCGACCCCCGTCACGGGCGGCGTGACCCCGGGCCGCCGCGGGCGGGGGCTGGCCGCCGACACGGGGGCGGTGTCTACAATCGGACGGTCACATTTCACAACCCGAAATGCCGCGCGCTCCCGCCCCCGCACCTGCTGCCGCTGCACCGGCGACCTACGAGCAGGCGCTGGCCGAGCTCGAACAGCTCGTGCAGGCGATGGAGGGCGGCCAGATGCCCCTGGACCGCCTGCTCGAGAGCTACCGCCGCGGTGCCGAGCTGCTGACGTTCTGCCGCGAGCGGCTGCAGGCCGTCGAGGCGCAGGTCAAGGTGCTCGAGGACGGGCAGCTCAAGCCATGGGCGCCGAACTGACGGGCGACGCGTTCGCCGGCTGGATGCACCGCGCGCTCGGCGAGGTCGAGGCCGCGCTCGGGCGCTGGGTGCCGGCCGACGCGCCGGCCGGGCTCGGCGAGGCGATGCGCTACGCCGTGCTCGACGGCGGCAAGCGCGTGCGGCCGCTGCTCGTGCTCGCCGCCGCCGAGGCGGTGGCGGGCGCCCGCGCGGCGGCGCTGCGCGCGGCGGTGGCCGTCGAGCTGATCCACGCCTACTCGCTGGTGCACGATGACATGCCGTGCATGGACAACGACGTGCTGCGCCGCGGCAAGCCGACGGTGCACGTGCGCTTCGGCCAGGCGCAGGCGATGCTCGCCGGCGACGCGATGCAGGCGCTGGCGTTCGAGGTGCTGACGCCCGACGATGACCCGGCGCTGCCGCCGCCGCTGCAGGCGCGGCTGTGCGGCCTGCTCGCCCGCGCGGCCGGCCACGCCGGCATGGCCGGCGGCCAGGCGATCGACCTCGCGCACGTCGGCCACGCGCTCGACGAGGGCGCGCTGCGCGAGATGCACCGCCGCAAGACCGGCGCCCTGCTGCAGGCGAGCGTGCTGATGGGCGCGGCGTGCGGCGCCGTCGACGCCGCGGCGTGGCAGGCGCTGGCCGCCTACGGCGAGGCGATCGGGCTCGCGTTCCAGGTCGTCGACGACGTGCTCGACGCGACGCAGCCGTCGCAGGCGCTCGGCAAGACGGCGGGCAAGGACGCCGACGCCCACAAGCCGACCTACGTCACCGTGCTCGGGCTGGCGGCCGCACGCGAGCGCGCGCAGGCGCTGCACGCCGAGGCGCTCGCCGCGCTCGGGCGCAGCGGCCTCGCGCACACCGGGCGGCTGCACGACCTCGCCGGCCTGATCGTCGCGCGGCACCATTGAGATGACCGATGCCTTCTCGATCGCCACCACGGGCGGTGTCGCGGCCCTGTCCACCGGCTCGCCGCCGCGGCGCGGCGAGGCCTCTTCCCCGGATCTGCCTGCCATGACCGCCTACCCGCTGCTCAACGCCATCGACAGCCCGGCCGACCTGCGGCGGCTGTCGCGCGACCAGCTCGCCACGCTCGCCAACGAGCTGCGCAGCTTCCTGCTGCACAGCGTCAGCAAGACCGGCGGCCACCTGTCGAGCAACCTCGGGACGGTGGAGCTCACGATCGCGCTGCACACCGTCTACCACACGCCCCACGACCGCATCGTGTGGGACGTCGGACACCAGACGTACCCGCACAAGATCCTCACCGGCCGGCGCGACCGCATGGCCACGCTGCGCCAGCTCGGCGGGCTGAGCGGCTTCCCGCGTCGCGACGAGAGCGAGTACGACACTTTCGGCACCGCGCACAGCTCGACGTCGATCTCGGCCGCGCTCGGCATGGCGATCGCCTCGCAGCTCAAGGGCGAGGCGCGCAAGGTCGTCGCCGTGATCGGCGACGGCGCGATGAGCGCCGGCATGGCGTTCGAGGCGCTGAACAACGCCGGCGTGCCGCACGCCGGCGCGCCGGCGAACCTGCTCGTCGTGCTCAACGACAACGACATGTCGATCAGCCCGCCGGTGGGGGCGCTGAACAAGTACCTGGCGCGCCTGATCAGCGGCAAGTTCTACAGCGCCGCGCGCGAGGGCGCCAAGCAGGTGCTGAAGAACGCGCCGCCGCTGCTCGAGCTCGCGCGCCGGCTCGAGGAGCACGCCAAGGGCATGGTCGTGCCGGGCACGATCTTCGAGGAGTTCGGCTTCAACTACGTCGGCCCGATCGACGGCCACGACCTCGACGCGCTGATCCCGACGCTGGAGAACCTGCGCGGCAAGCCCGGCCCGCAGTTCCTGCACGTGATCACGAAGAAGGGCTACGGCTACAAGCTCGCCGAGGCCGACCCGATCGCCTACCACGGCCCGGGCAAGTTCGACCCCGCGCAGGGCCTGCAGAAGCCGGCCACGCCGCCCAAGCCGACGTTCACCCAGGTATTCGGCCAGTGGCTGTGCGACATGGCCGCCGCCGACGAGCGGCTGGTGGGCATCACGCCGGCGATGCTCGAGGGCTCGGGCATGGTCGAGTTCCAGCGCCGCTTCCCGCGCCGCTGTTTCGACGTCGGCATCGCCGAGCAGCACGCGGTGACGTTCGCCGGCGGCCTGGCCTGCGAGGGGCTGAAGCCGGTGGTCGCGATCTACAGCACGTTCCTGCAGCGCGGCTACGACCAGATGATCCACGACATCGCGCTGCAGAACCTGCCGGTCGTGTTCGCGCTCGACCGCGCCGGCATCGTCGGCGCCGACGGGCCGACGCACTGCGGCGCCTACGACATCGCCTACGTGCGCTGCATCCCGAACATGGCGCTGCTCGCGCCGTCGGACGAGGACGAGTGCCGCAGCGCGCTCAGCACCGCGTTCGGCCGCGACCAGCCGGTGGCGGTGCGCTACCCCCGCGGCGCGGGCGTCGGGGCTGCCGTGCGCCCCGGCTTCGAGACGTGGGAATGGGGCCGCGGCCTCGTGCGGCGCGAGGGCGAGCGCATCGCCATCCTCGCCTTCGGCACGCTGCTGCATCCGGCGCTCGCCGCCGCCGAGCGGCTCGGCGCGACGGTGGCCGACATGCGCTTCGTCAAGCCGCTGGACACGCAGCTCGTCGAGGCGCTGGCCCGCACCCACGAGGCGTTCGTCACCGTCGAGGAAGGGTGCCTGCCCGGCGGCGCCGGCGCGGCGGTGATGGAGGCGCTGCAGGCCGCCGGCCTCGGCCACCCGGTGCTGGCGCTCGGGCTGCCCGACGCGTTCGTCGAGCACGGCGACCCAGCGCGCCTGCTGGCGATGCTCGGGCTCGACGCCGCCGGCATCGAGCGCTCCATCGTCGAGCGCTTCGGGCGCGGAGCCGCCCGGCTGGCGCCGGTGGCGGCGGCCGGCGGGTGAGGTTGCGGCGGCGCCGAATGGGCCCGCCGCGGCAAGGATGCCCGATTGATGACAAGCTCCGGGTCGTCCCCGAGAACCCCGCCGAGAACCCCGGCCCCCCGACCGGGGCACGAGCGACGATGAGCCACCCCACCGACAGCCTGCACATCCCCGACACGCAAAGCGCGCGCGACGAGCGGCGCCTGCCGATCCAGCGGGTGGGCATCAAGGACGTGCGCTACCCGCTGCGGCTGCGCGTGGCGGGCGCCGTGCAGGCGACGACGGCAGCGTGGGACCTCGACGTCGCGCTGCCGGCCGAGCGCAAGGGCACCCACATGTCGCGCTTCGTCGCCTGGCTCGACGAGCTCGCCGCCGGCGACGCCGTCGTCGACGCGCCGGTGCTGCGCGGCCAGCTCGCGGCGATGCTGGACCGGCTGCACGCCGGCGAGGGCCGCATCGAGGCGCGGTTCGGCTTCTTCCTGAAGAAGCGCGCGCCGGTGTCGGGCGTGGCGAGCCTGCTCGACTACGAGGGCCGCTGGATCGCCGAGACGCGCGACGGCCGCACGGCGGTCTGGGCCGAGGTGGCGGTGCCGGTCAAGAGCCTGTGCCCGTGCTCGAAGGAGATCTCCGACTACGGCGCGCACAACCAGCGCTCGAAGGTGACGATCCGCGCCGAGCTGCTGGCGCCCTTGGACTGGCACGAACTCGTGCGCTTCGCCGAGGACAGCGCTTCCAGCGAGGTCTGGCCGCTGCTCAAGCGCCCCGACGAGAAGTGGATCACCGAGCGCGCCTACGAGAACCCGAAGTTCGTCGAGGACCTGGTGCGCGACGTCGCGCTGCGCCTGAACGCCGACCCGCGCATCGGCCGCTACGCCGTCGACGTCGAGAACTTCGAGTCGATCCACAACCACAGCGCCTACGCGCGCATCGAGCGCTCGTAGGGCGCGCTGCGGGCGAGCGCGCGGCTGGCGAGGGCCGGATGCCTCCGGCCTCCGCTACGGCTTGCGCTCCAGCCGCATCACGTCGTTCGTGCGCGTGAGCTGGAACCGCTGCAGGAAGCTGTTGCCCAGCAGCGCGTGAGGCAGCACGACCGGCAGCACGATCGCCGGCACCTGCCGCACCTCGACCTCGCCGACGCGCACGCGGTCGAGCGTGACGGCGTAGGCCGTCACCGGGCCGTTGGCGGTCTGCGTGACGACCGGCTGGCCGGTACGCCAGTTCAGGCCCGCGCCCTCGGCCTGGGCCTGGCCGAGCGCGACGACGGTGGCCCCGGTGTCGACGATGAACGACACCGGCCGCCCGTTGACGCTGCCCAGCGTCGTGAAGTGCCCGCCGGGCCCGGCGGTGAGCACGATCTCGCCCGCCGTCGCGGGGCGAGGCGCGCCGGCGACGGCGGCCGGCGCCTCGCCGATGCGCAGCACCTGGCGGCGGCCTTCCACCTCGACCTCGACCGCGCCTTCGCTGACCGACAGCACGCGCACGCCGCCCACGCTGCTGCCCACCGCGACGGTGCGCGGCTGGCCGTCGATCACGAGCAGCGCGGCGCGGGTGCCGATGCTGCCGTTGAGCGTCACGTGCTGGGCGGCAGCCGCGCCGGCGGCGGCCATGCCGGCGACGATCACCCACAGCGTCCGCGGCCGGCGCATCGCGTCAGTCGCGGAAGTTGGTGAACGACAGCGGCAGGTCGGCCACTTCCTTGCGCAGCAGCGCGATCGCCGCCTGCAGGTCGTCGCGCTTGCCGCCGGTCACGCGCACCGTGTCGCCCTGGATCGCCGCCTGCACCTTCAGCTTGCTGGCCTTGACCAGGGCCTGGATCTTCTTCGCGTGCTCGCCGTCGATGCCCGCCTTGACGCGCAGCACCTGCCTGACCTTGTCGCCGCCGATCTTCTCGACCTTCGCACTGTCGTCGAGGAAGCGCACGTCGACGCCGCGCTTGGCGAGCTTGGCCAGCAGCACGTCCTTGACCTGGCCGAGCTGGAAGTCGCTGTCGCCGTACAGCGTGAGCTCCTTGCCCTTGTCGCCGAGCTCGACGCGCGCGCTCGTGCCCTTGAAGTCGAAGCGGGTGCCGATCTCCTTGGCGCACTGGTCGACGGCGTTGCGCACCTCGACGAGGTCGGGCTCGAGCACGGTGTCGAAGCTGGGCATGGCGTGGGGTCGAAGGCGCGCAGGCGGCACCGATCGGCGAAAATTCTGCCATGCACCCCGTCGTCGAAAACGGTTTCGCGGTCGAACGCCAGGTCAGCCTTCGTGCCTACAACACGTTCGGGCTGCCCGCGATCGCGCAGACGATGGTGCGCGTGCGCAGCGACGCCGACGTGCGCCGCGTGCTCGCCGATCCGCAGCTCGGCCGCGCGCCGAAGCTCGTGCTCGGCGGCGGCAGCAACCTGGTGCTCACGCGCGACGTCGCGCAGGTGGTGCTGAAGGTCGAGGTGCGCGGCATGCGCCTGCTCGAGGCGCGCGACGACGCCTTCGTCGTCGAGGCCGGCGCCGGCGAGTCGTGGCACGAACTCGTCGCGTGGACGCTCGGGCAGGGGTATGCGGGGCTGGAGAACCTGGCGCTGATCCCCGGCACCGTCGGTGCGGCGCCGGTGCAGAACATCGGCGCCTACGGGCTCGAGCTCGCCGATCGCTTCGAGTCGCTCGACGCGGTGGACCTCGTCACCGGGCGCAGCGTCACGCTCGACGCCGCCGCCTGCCGCTTCGGCTACCGCGACAGCGTCTTCAAGCACGGCGGCTTCGGCGGCCTCGCGGGCAAGAGCCTGATCACGCGCGTGCGGCTGCGCCTGCCCAGGCCCTGGCGGCCGGTGCTCGGCTATCTCGACCTCGAGCGCAAGGTGCACGAGACCGGCCTCACGGCGCCCGACGCGCGCACGATCTTCGACTGGGTGTGCGCGATCCGCCGCGCCAAGCTGCCCGACCCGGCGACGATCGGCAACGCCGGCAGCTTCTTCAAGAACCCGGTCGTCACCGCCGAGCAGTGCCGCGACATCATCGGCCGCGACCCGCACCTCGTGCACTACGCGCTGCCCGACGGCCGCTACAAGCTCGCCGCCGGCTGGCTGATCGACGCCTGCGGCTGGAAGGGCAAGTCGATCGGCCGCGCCGGGGTGTACGACAAGCAGGCGCTCGTGCTCGTCAACCGCGGGGGGGCGAGCGGCGCCGAGGTGCTGACGCTCGCGCGCGCGATCCAGGAAAGCGTCTACGGGCGCTTCGGCATCCGGCTCGAGCCCGAGCCGGTCGTCGTCTGACGGCCTCGCGCGTCAGACCCGCGAGATCGCGGCCGACAGCGCGCCGAGGTCCACCGGCTTGGCGATGAAGCCGTTCATGCCGGCGGCCAGGCACCGTTCGCGCGTCTCGGGGAACACGTCGGCCGTCAGCGCGAGGATCGGCACCGCCGACATCGGGCCGCCGAGCGCGCGGATGCCTCGCGCGGCGCCGACGCCGTCCAGCGTGGGCATGTGCAGGTCCATCAGGACGAGGTCGACGCAGTCGCCGCGCGCGGCCAGCTCGCGCGCCGCCTCGACCGCCTGCACGCCGTTCTCGACGAACGTCGCCTGGTGGCCCAGGCGCTCGAGCAGCGCCCCGAGGTAGAGCCGGTTGACCGGGTGGTCCTCGGCGGCGAGCACGCGCAGCGGCCGCGCGGGCGCCGGCGCCGCGTCCGGCGCGGGCGCCGGCGCGGGCGCGCCGGCCTCGACGAGCGGCAGGTCGAACTGGAACCGGCTGCCGCGCCCGGGGTTGCTGCGCACCGTGAGGTCGCCGCCCATCAGGCGCGCCAGGTTGCGCGAGATCTCCAGGCCCAGCCCCGCGCCGCCGTGGCGGCGCGAGCGGCTCGCGTCGCCCTGCGAGAAGCGCTCGAACAGGCGGGCGAGCGTCGCCTCGTCGATCCCGATGCCGGTGTCGGTGACGACGAACTCGATGCGCCCGTCGCCGCGCTGCACCTCGAGCATGATCGCGCCGCGGTCGGAGAACTTGATCGCATTGGACAGCAGGTTGAACAGCACCTGCCTGACGCGCGTGGGGTCGGCGACCACGTGCGGCGGCAGCGCGTCGTCCACCGCCACGTGCAGCGCGAGCCCCTTGCCGATGACCTGGGGCCGCATCAGCGCCTCGACGTCGTCGACCAGGCGCCGCAGCTCCACCGGCTCGGGCTCCAGGCGCAGCGTGCCCGCCTCGAGCTTGGACAGGTCCAGCACGTCGTTGAGGATCGCGAGCAGGTGGTCGGCCGACTCGGTGGCCGTCTTCAGGTGCGTCCGCTGCCGCTCGTCCAGCGGCGTGTCGCGCAGCAGCGAGAGCATGCCCAGCAGCCCGTGGAACGGGGTGCGGATCTCGTGGCTCATGTTGGCGAGGAAGGCGCTCTTCGCATCGCTCGCCGCCTCGGCGGCGCGGCGCGCGTCGCGCAGCTCGGCCGCCAGCGCCTCCTGTTCGCGGCGGCGGCGCTCGAGCTGGCGCATCTGCCCCATCGCGATCACGCCGAACACCAGCGTCGTCACCGACAGCAGCGCCGTCAGCGCGAGGGCGACGCGGTTGTGCTGGCGCACCGCCTCGTTGCGCAGTGCGACCTGCGCCGTGGCGACGTGCGACGCCTCGAGCGTGAGGGCGTGGATCGGCTTCTCGAGCGCGTCGAGCGCCGGCAGCAGCGCCCGCAGCGCGGCGGCGTCGGCCGGCACGCCCCGCTGCGGCCCGAGCAGCGCGTCGGCGTCGCGCACGAAGGCCGTCAGCTGCGCCCAGGTGGCGTCGAACTCGCGCCGGTCGGCGATCAGCCGCTCCGCGGTGCGGTTGTTCAGCAGGTCGACGCGGCTGACGAAAATGTCGTAGCGCAGCTGCAGCGCGTCGCGGTCGACGGTGTCGCGCGTCGCGCCGTCGTGCCAGACGTCGCGCAGCCGCAGGTACTCGGTCTCGAGCTGGCCGAGGCTGATCTTGAGGTAGTCGTCCTGGTAGTGCGTCGTCGCGTCCAGCAGCGCGTGCTGGCGCGACTGCACGAACGCCACCGCGGCGAGCACGAGCACCAGCAGCGCGCCGGTGGCCCAGAACGCCCAGCCCGGACGGTGCGGGGCTTGCGGGGCCGGCGGCGCCGCGGGCTCGCTCATTGGACGTCGATGGCGTGCAGCTGCCAGATGCAGCGGCTGTAGTAGACGGCGTTGCGCAGCTCGGGGCGGCGGTCGAACGGGTACATCACGAACAGCGGTCCCTTCTCGCGCACCGACATCGGCTTGCCGTCGAGCAGCCGCGCGAGCACGACGTCGTGGCGCACGACGTCGTCGAACGGGATCTCGACCCGGTAGTCGTTCAGCGCCGAGGCGCGCAGCCGCTCGCCGCGCGCTGCGGCGGCGGCCAGCACGTCGCGCAGCAGCGGCCCGGTGAAGCGCCGCGGCTGGTCGTACCAGGGCGTGGGCACGACGAGCTCGCGCTGCGCCAGCGCCTCGAGCATCGCCATGTCGAAGCGGGCGCGGGCGCCGTCGTTGGGCCGGCCGACGCGCCCCGACAGCGTGAGCACGACCGGGCCGCCCGGCGCGGCGAGCGCGGCCGCCACCGCCGGCCACGCCGCCGCCAGCGCCGCCGCGCCGGCGCCGAGCACGGCCGCGCGGCGGCGCGTCACGCGGGGTCGCCCTCGTCGTTGGACAGGCGCGGCAGCGCCGCCGCGCCGCCGAGCGAGAGCAGCCCCGCGCGGGCGTAGATCGCGAGCTTGTCGCGGGTGTCGACGATGTCGAGGTTGCGCATCGTCAGCTGGCCGATGCGGTCGGCCGGCGTGAACATCGAGGCGCCCTTTTCCATCGTCAGCCGCTCGGGGTGGTACGTCAGGTTCGGGCTCTCGGTGTCCAGGATCGAGTAGTCGTTGCCGCGCCGCAGCTCGAGCGTGACCTCGCCGGTGACGGCGCGCGCGACCCAGCGCTGCGCGCTCTCGCGCAGCATGATCGCCTGCGGGTCGAACCAGCGGCCCTGGTACAGCAGGCGGCCGAGCTTGCGGCCGTTGTCGCGGTACTGCTCGATCGTGTCCTCGTTGTGGATGCCGGTCACGAGCCGCTCGTAGGCGATGAACAGCAGCGACATGCCCGGCGCCTCGTAGATGCCGCGGCTCTTGGCCTCGATGATGCGGTTCTCGATCTGGTCGCACATCCCGAGGCCGTGGCGCCCGCCGATGCGGTTGGCCTCCAGCATCAGGCTCACCGGGTCGTCGAACGTCTGGCCGTTCAGCGCCACCGGCCGGCCTTCGTCGAAGCGCACGCTGACCGTCTCGCGCTTGACCTCGACGTCGTCGCGCCAGAACGCCACGCCCATGATCGGCTGCACGATCGTCATGCCGCGGTTCAGGTGCTCGAGGTCCTTCGCCTCGTGGGTCGCGCCGAGCAGGTTCGAGTCGGTCGAGTACGCCTTCTCGGCCGACATCCGGTAGCCGTGGCCGTGCGCCTGCATGAAGGCCGACATCTCGGCGCGGCCGCCGAGCTCGTCGATGAACGCCTGGTCGAGCCACGGCTTGTAGATCTGCAGCGCCGGGTTGGCGAGCAGGCCGTAGCGGTAGAAGCGCTCGATGTCGTTGCCCTTGAACGTGCTGCCGTCGCCCCAGACGTGCACGTCGTCGTCCTTCATCGCCGCCACCAGCATCGTGCCGGTGACGGCGCGGCCGATCGGCGTCGTGTTGAAGTAGGTCAGCCCGGCGGTGGAGATGTGGAACGCGCCGCACTGCAGCGCGGCAATGCCTTCGGCGACGAGCTGGGCGCGGCAGTCCACCAGCCGGGCGCGCTCGGCGCCGGAGGCCCGCGCGCGCTTCGGGATGTCGTCGTAGTCGGGCTCGTCGGGCTGGCCGAGGTGGGCGGTGTAGGCGTAGGGGACGGCACCCTTCTGGCGCATCCACAGCAGCGCGGCGCTGGTGTCCAGGCCGCCGGAGAACGCGATGCCGACCTTGCGGCCGACGGGTAGGGATTGCAGGATCGTGGCCATGACGTCGGTCGATGTGAGCGCGGCTATTGTCGCCGCGCCGCCAGCGGCGGGGGCAGCGGCACGCCGTGGCGCGCCAGCGCGGCGCGCACGCGCTCGGGGTGGTCGCTGATCAGGCCGTCCACGCCCCAGTCGAGCAGGCGCTCGATGTCGGCCGGCTCGTTGACGGTCCACGGGATCACCGCCAGTCCGAGCGCGCGCGCCTCGGCCAGCAGCGCGGGCGTCAGGTTGCCGTGGAACGGCGACCAGGCCTGCGCCTGCGCGGCGTGCACGAGGCGCGGCACGCTGCCGTGCTCGGCGAGCCGCCGCCCGCCGGTCCAGCGCGCGTCGCCTACGTTGTCGAAGCGCGGCGTGCTCGACGTCAGCGCCACGCGCGCGATCTCGGGCGCGAGGCGCCACACGACGTCGAGGGTGCGCCAGTCGAAGCTCTGCAGGCTCACCCGCGCGCGCAGGCCGTGGGCGTCGACGACGGCGAGCACGGCGCGCACGAACGTCTCGGGGTCGGGGGCAGTGTCGGGCTCGAGCGGCGAAAGCTTGGTCTCGACGTTGAAGCGCACGTCGCGCGCGCCGAGCGCGGCGACGTGCTCGAAGACCCGGGCGAGGGTGGGCATCGGCGTGCCGTCGACCGGCTGCTGCTCGGGCCACGCCGCGGCGTAGGCGGTGCCCGGGCGCAGCCGGCCGACGTCGAAGCGCTGCAGCGCCGCGACGTCGAGCGCGAACACGACAGGCGTCGGCTCTTCGAGCCAGCGGCCGTCGGCGTCGCGCACCAGCGCCGGGTTCAGCCGCCGGTCGTGGCCGGCCACCGGCACGCCGTCGCG
>CALIDR010000125.1 GCA_938022295.1 uncultured Burkholderiaceae bacterium | reverse complement strand
CTCGCACGCGCGCTGCAGCGCCCACAGCGTGTAGAACGCCTTCGGCAGCGTCTGGCCCCACGCGAGCAGGCCGTGGTTGCGCAGGATCAGCGCCGGCTTGGGCGGCGTGCCCAGGCTCGCGACGAGGCGCGGGCCCTCGTCGGCGTGCACCGTGATCCCCTCGAAGTCGTGGTAGGCAACGCGCCCGGCGAGCTGCGCGGCGTAGAAGTTGGTGATCTGCAGCCCGGCGGCCGACGACGCCACCGCCATGCCGGCCGTCGTGTGGGTGTGCATCACGCAGTGCGCGGCGTCGATCGCGCGGTGGATCGCCGCGTGCGGCACGGCGCCGGCGGGGTTCACCGGCCACTCGCTCCGGGTTACCACCTGGCCGTCGACGTCGACCTTCAGCAGGTTCGACGCCCGCACCTCGCTGTAGTGCAGCCCGAACGGGTTGATCAGGAACCGCCGCGGCTCGCCCGGCACGCGCAGCGAGACGTGGTTGAAGATCAGCTCGGTCCAGCCGAGCAGGTCGAACACGCGGTAGCAGGCGGCGAGCTGCTGGCGGGCCTGCCACTCGGCCGGCGTGCAGTCGGGGATCGGGATCGTCGTCATGCAGGCTCCAGGGTCTGGCCGAGGGTGCGGCGCAGCGCGTCGTGCAGCGCGGCGGCGTCGGCGGTGGGCAGCGCGGCCGCGAGGTGGCCGTCGGGGCGGACCAGCGCCACGCCGCCCGGCGCGGCGCCGGTCTGCGCGGCGAGGTGGCCGTGCACGTCGACGACGTCGCGGCCCACGCGCTGCACCACGAGCGGCAGCCCGCCGTCGGCGGGCACGGCGTCGCCGAACACGAACGCGATGCAGTGCGCATCGGCCTCGCGCAGCAGGTCGACGAGCGTCACCGGCCGGCCGCCGCGTTCGAGCCGCACGTTGGGCACGCTCCTGCCGTCGTGCGGCCCGCTGCCGACGGTGGGCAGCCCGCCGTAGTGGTGCGGCGCGCACAGCCGCCCGGTGTTCAGCAGCGGCCGCGCGAACGCGTGCTCGCGCGCCAGGTCGAGCACGCAGCGGCGCAGCAGGAACTCCGCTTCGCTCCTCGGGCGCAGGAAGCGCCCCGAGCGGCTCGTGATGCGGACGTTCTCCTCGGCCGCGCGGTGGCGCTCGACGTCGTAGGCGTCGACGATGCGCTCGTCGGCCCGTCCGGCGAGCAGCAGCGCGAGCCGCCAGCCGAGGTTGTCGGCGTCGTGGACGCCCGAGTTGCCGCCGCGCGCGCCGAACGGGCTCTTGGCGTGCGCGGCGTCGCCGGCGAACAGCAGCCGGCGGTGGCGGAAGCGCTCCATCAGCAGCGTGCGGTACGAGTAGGGCCCCACCCACACCAGCTCGAACGGCACGTCGGGGCCGAGCATGCGCTGCACGCGCTCGCGCGCGACGTCGGGGCGCGAGACGACGTCGGGGTCGCTGTCGGGCGCCATCTGGAAGTCCAGCCGCCACACGTCGTCGGCCATCAGGTGCTGCCACACCGCGCGCTGCTCGTTGAACGGCGCCTCGACCCAGGTGCGGCGCACGTTCGTCGTCGCGTGGCCGAAGCGCACGTCGGTGATGCACCAGCGGTCGTCGCCGCGCTCGGTGCGCGCCGCCAGGCCGAGCTGGCGGCGGATCAGGCTGTGCACGCCCTCGGCGTCGACGACCCAGTCGGCCTCCAGCGCGTAGGCGCCGTCGGGCGTGGCCACGTGCAGCCGCACGTGGTCGGCGTGCGCCTCGACGCCGGTCACGCGGTTGTCCCAGCGCAGGTCGGTCAGGCCGAGCTCGCCGATGCGCTCGACGAGCAGCGCCTCGAGCAGGTACTGCTGCAGGTTGACGAACGGCGGCTGCGCGCTGACGCTGGCGGGCTGGTAGTCGAACGCGTACAGCACCTCGTCGCCGGCCAGCACCTCGCCGCGCGACCACGTCACGCCGCGCGCGGCGATGCGCTCGATCAGGCCGATGCGCGCCATCACCTCGAGCGTGCGCTGCACGTAGACGATGCCGCGGCTGGAGGCGCCGCGCACGCCCACCGTGTGGTCCTCGTCGAGCAGCACGCAGCGCACGCCGCGCGTGGCGAGGTCGGCCGCCAGCGTCAGGCCGGTGAGCCCGCCGCCGACGATGACGAGCGGGTAGCGCGGCTGCGGCCCGTGCGCCAGCTCGGGCGGGCGCACGTAGGCGTACTCGGGCAGCGCGTAGCCGGCGGGGGCGGTGCTCACGGCGGCGATCGTACGCGCGACCGCGGCGGGCGGTATGCTGCGCCGCGACGCCACCGCCACCACGACAGGCCCCCTTGACGACGACCCCGACGCCGCGCGTGCTGGTGCTGGGCGCCAGCGGCTACATCGGCAGCCACGTGGTGCCGCGGCTGGCCGCCGCCGGCCGTGCCGTGCGCGCGGCGGCGCGGCGCGTCGACGCGCTCGAGGCCAGCGGCTGGGCCGGCGTCGAGACGGTGGCCGCCGACGCGCTCGACCCGGCGAGCCTGGACCGCGCGCTGCAGGGCATCGACGTGGCCTACTACCTCGTGCACTCGATGGCCGCCGGCGCCGACTTCCCGCGCCTGGACCGCGAGGCGGCGGCGAACTTCCGCGACGCCGCGGCGCGCGCCGGCGTGCGCCGCATGGTCTACCTCGGCGGGCTGCAGCCGCGCGGGGCCGGCTCGACGCACCTCGCCTCGCGCGGCGAGACCGGCGACGTGCTGCGCGAAGGCCCGGTGCCGGTCACCGAGCTGCGCGCGGGCATCGTGATCGGCCCCGGCTCGGCGGCGTTCGAGGTCATCCGCGACCTCGTGTTCCACCTGCCGGTGATGGTGACGCCGAAATGGGTGCGCTCGCGTGCGCAGCCGATCGCGCTCGACGACGTGCTCGAGTACCTCGTGCGCGTAGCCGATCTGCCCGCGGCCGCCGGCCGGGTCTACGACGTCGGCGGCCCGGAGGTGCTGACGTACGAGCAGCTGATGCGCGAGTTCGCGCGCCAGGTCGGCCGCCGGCCGCTGATCGTGCCGGTGCCCGTGCTGACGCCGCGCCTGTCGTCGTACTGGCTCGACTTCGTCACCGCGGTGCCGGCCAGCGTCGCGCGGGCGCTGATCGACGGCCTCGGGCACGACGTGCTCGCCGACGACAGCGCGATCCGCGAACTGATCCCGCTGCGGCTGCGCGGCTGCGCCGAGGCGATCGCGGCGGCCTTCGCCGGCGAGCAAGACCGCGGCGCGGGCACCGATGCCGGCGGGCGCTGGGTCGAGGGCTCGATGCTGTACCGCCGCGGCCGCGCCGACTTCGCGTTCTACGCCAAGCGCATGACGGCGCACGCCGAGGCCGCCGCGCCGGCGGATGCCGTGTGGCGCGAGGTGGCGGCCATCGGCGGCGAGCACGGCTACTACTTCCTCGACGGCCTGTGGTCGCTGCGCGGCGCGCTCGACTGCCTGGCCGGCGGCACCGGGCTGCGCCGCGGGCGGCGCGACCCCGACACGCTCGTCGTCGGCGACACGGTCGACTTCTGGCGCGTCGCGGCGGTCGAGCCCGGCCGCCGCCTGATGCTGATCGCCGAGATGAAGCTGCCCGGGGCGGCTGCGCTCGGCTTCGAACTGCAGCCGCTGGGCCCGCGGCGCACGCGCGTGGACGTCACCGCCTACTT
Source organism: uncultured Burkholderiaceae bacterium (assembly GCA_938022295.1). Lineage (GTDB taxonomy): Bacteria > Pseudomonadota > Gammaproteobacteria > Burkholderiales > Burkholderiaceae_C > Calidifontimicrobium. The sequence goes on along the minus strand of CALIDR010000125.1, from coordinate 818 downwards.
CCACCCCGCCGGCGCGCCGGGCCTGGCGTACTGGCACGCGCTGGCGCCGGTGCACGCGGTGATGTTCCCCGGCCTCGCGCGGGCGCTGGCCAGACGCGCCGAGGCGAGGGCCGCCGCCGAGCCCGCCGCGGGCGCGGCGGCCGACGCCGGCGGGCGCGCATGAACGCCGCCGCGCCCGTGCTGCGCCTGGCCACGCGCGCCGACGGCACGCGCGACGGCCGCCTCGTGCTGGTCAGTGCTGACCACACGCGCTGCGCCGACGCGCAGGCCGCGCGCACGCTGCAGGCCGCGCTCGACGACTGGGCGCGCGCGGCGCCGCGGCTCGAGGCCGAGCGCGCCGCGCTCGACGCCGCCGGCTGGGCCGCCGCCGCGCCGTTCGACGAGGCGGCTTGCCTGGCGCCGCTGCCGCGTGCGTACCAGTTCGCCGACGCGTCGGTCTACCGCAACCACGCGCGGCTGATGTACCGCTGGCGGCGCGAGCCGATCCCGCCGCGCTACGAGGACGAGCCGCTCGTCTACCAGGGCGGCAGCGACGCGTGGCTGGCGCCGCGCGAGGACATCGTCGCTGTCGACGAGGCGCACGGCGTCGACCTCGAAGCCGAGATTGCCGTGCTGACCACCGACGTGCCGCTCGGCGTGACGCCCGTGCAGGCGCTGGCCCACGTCGCGCTCGTCTTGCTGATCAACGACGTCTCGCTGCGCGGGTTGATCCCGGCCGAACTCGCGCGCGGCTTCGGGTTCTACCAGAGCAAGCCGCACTCGGGCATGGCGCCGGTGGCCGTGACGCCCGCCGCGCTCGGCGGCGCGTGGCGCGGCGG
>CALIDR010000124.1 GCA_938022295.1 uncultured Burkholderiaceae bacterium | reverse complement strand
TTTGCGACATGCCGCGCGATCGCGCGCACGGGCTGCAGCGGCGCGCGACGGGCGGGGCGGCGCGCGGCCGTCACGTCGGCCGGTGGCGCGCCGCGCGCTCGCTCAGCGCGTTGGGGAAGAACAGCGCCGTCAGGCTCTTGCTGTGCACCGGCGAGAAGCCGCTGGCGTCGGCGCCGCTCGCGTCGGCGGCGAAGCGGCGCCAGTCGCGCACCCAGTGGATGTCGTCGCAGACTTCGAGCAGGCCCATCGTCTCGCGGTCGCCGATCAGGACGCCCTGCACGCGCAGCCCTAGCGTGGTGCGCGCGGCGTCGAGCCGCTCGAGCGTCGCGCGCGTGCAGCCGAACTCGCCGTCGCTGACGATCAGCAGGTCGGCGCCGGTCCACGCCGCGTCGTGCACCGTCTCCACGGCGCGCTCGATCGGCCCCTGCACGTCGGTGCCGCCGTCGAAGCCCTGGCCGAGCAGGTCCAACAGCGCGTGCAGGCCCGCCGCGCCGGCGGCCAGGTCGCGCTCGACGATCTCGCCCGCGCCGCCGAACGCGATCAGCCGGCAGCCGCGCCGTTCGCGCCACGCGGTGCGCAGCGCCTGCAGCACGACGGCCTTGGCGATCTGCTCCGGGGCGCCGGCCATCGAGCCGGAGGTGTCGAGGCAGACGACGATCGGCCCGCGCTGCAGCGCCTGCGGCGGCGGCGCGGCGGTGGCGGCGCGGTGGTGCGCCCGCGGGTCGGGGCGCAGGTCGGCGATCACGGCTTCGCTCTCCCACGTCAGGAGCCGCCCTTCGGCGCGCTTGGCGCGCCACAGCTTGTGGCCCACCGGGTGGTGCAGCAGCGCCGCCTCGCTGCCGAGCTGGCGCTCCAGGCGGTCCGACAGCCGGATGCCGGTGACTTCGCCCGGCGCGTCGGGCAGCCGCGTCTCGACGACGACCATCGGCGCCGGCGGCGCGCGCCCGGCCGGCGGCGGCAGCGGCACGGGCACCGGCGGTGCGACGGCGACCTCGCGCCGGCCGAGCCGGCGCAGCAGTTCGACGAGGGCGGGCAGCCTTTCGAGCAGCTCGCTCAGCCGCTGCGCGAGCGCCCACTCGCGCGCGCGCAGCAGGCCCTGCAGCTCGTCCCAGCGCAGCGCGCGCAGGTCGCCCAGGCCGCGCAGCAGCGCGAGCGCCTCGTCCCAGGCGCCGCGTTCGATGCGCCACTCGTCGGTGAAGCCCTGCACCGCGCGGGCGACGGCGTCGGCGCGCGGCTCGGCCACGGCGCGGTCGATCACGCGGTCGGCGTGCCACAGCGCCGTGCGCAGCACCTGCTCGGCGAGCGCCGGCACGCCTTGCGCCAGCGCCGGCAGCGCGAGCGCGCCGACGGCCTCGCGCAGCGCGCCGAACAGCAGCGGGTCGCCGAGGTCGGCGTCCGGCGGCGGCAGCTCGCCGGCTTGCAGCGCGTCGCGCCAGCGCGGCAGGTCCGCGAGGCGCCGTCCGGTGGCACCGGCACTGGTCACCAGCGCCGGCAGCCACAGCGTGCGTGCCAGCGCCTGCAGGCGGTCGTACGGAGCGTCGGGCGACGCGGCCAAGGCGCGATGGAACGCTATGCCGACAGCGCCACCGGCGCCGGCGCGACGGCGGCCAGCGCCTCGTCGACGGGCAGCGCGGCGAAGCCCTCGCGCACCGCGTGCAGGCGTTCGAGCAGCGCCCGCGCGGCGTCGAGCGTCGTCTGCGGCCCCGCGAGCAGGGCGGCGGCGAGCGTCGGCGGCAGCCACAGCCGCCCGGCCAGGCGCGCACGCAGCGCGTCGAGCGCGGCCTGCGCGTCGTCGCGCGCGCGCGCCGCGTCGGCGATCACGGCGTCGACCTGCGCCGTGCGCGCCTGCACGTGCACCGGGCTCCAGCGGCGGCGCAGCTGCGCCTCGAGCGTGGCCGAGACGATGCGCAGCATGCCGCCGCGCTCGTCGGCGCCGCCGATCGAGCGCGCGAGGGCGAGCTTGCCCGCGGCGTCGTCGCCGTCGTCGGCCGGCAGCGAGAGCTCGATCTCGAGCTGCTTCTCGAACGCCTCGACGGCGCGGGCGAGCCACGGCAGCGCGTGCGGCTGCGCCTGCGCGACGTGCTCGACGAACCAGGCGGCGAGCGCCGGCTGCTGCCCCGGCTCGTGCGCGAGCACGTACGGTGCGAGCCAGAGGTCGAACGCGTCGACTTCGGCGCGGCCTTCGGTGGCGGCAGCCGTGCGCAGCAGGCCGACGAGCTGGCGCCAGCGCCGGTCCGACACCGCGATGCCGTCGGCGCGCACGCGTTCGCGCAGCGCATGCAGCCCGGCGAGCGCCGAGGCGCCGAGCGGCGTCGCGTCGCGCGCGTGCTGCACGGCGTCGCGGTCGGCGTCGTCGAGCGGCGCGGTAGCTGGCGGCGACTCGCCCGCTTCGAGCGTCAGCAGCGCGGCGAAGGCGGCGTCGCTCACCGGCTGCACCGGCACGCGCACGAGGAAGCGGTCGTAGAAGGCGAGCAGCGCCTCGTCGGCGGGCACCTCGTTGCTCGCGCCGACGACGCTGACGAGCGGCGTGCGCGCGCGGCCGGCGCCGTTGTCGAACTCGCGTTCGTTGAGCAGCGTCAGGAGCGCGTTGAGGATCGCCGAATTGGCCTTGAACACCTCGTCGAGGAACGCGATGCCGGCGGTGGGCAGGTAGCCGTCGACGAGACGCTCGTAGCGGTCGTCCTCGAGCGCTTTCAGCGACAGCGGGCCGAACAGCTCCTCGGGCGTCGAGAAGCGCGTGAGCAGACGCTCGAAGTAACGCGCGCCGGCAAAGCAGCGGTGCAGCCGCCGCGCGAGCTCGCTCTTGGCGGTGCCGGGCGGGCCGATCAGCAGCACGTGTTCGCCCGCCAGCGCGGCGAGCAGCGCCAGCCGCACCGCGGCGTCGCGTTCGAGCAGGCCGGCTTCGAGCGCGGCGATCGCGGCGTGCAGCCGTGGCGTGTCGATCGGCGTGGCCGGCGGGGCCGGGCGGGCGGCGGTGTCCATCGGCGGATTCTCGCCCGCGCCGCCTGCCGCGCGGCTTCAGACCGCGGCCATCACGCGCTGCAGCCGCTCGCGCACCTGTGCCGCGACCTTGGCGAGCTCCGGGTTGTCGGACAGCTGGCGCATCGCGTCGGGGTCCATGAACTCGACGTGCACGGCGCCTGCGGCGTCCTGCCGCACGACGACGTTGCACGGCAGCAGCAGCCCGATCGTCGGCTCGGCCTCAATCGCCTGGCGTGCGAACGGCGGGTTGCACGCGCCGAGGATGCGGTACGGCGGCATGTCGTGGTCGAGCTTCTTCTTCATCGTCGCCGCGACGTCGATCTCGGTGAGGATGCCGAAACCCTCGGCCTGCAGCGCGGCCGTGACGCGCGCGATCGTGTCGTCGAAGCTCGTGGCGACGGTCTTGCCGAATCCGTAGGCATTCTGCATGGCGGGGCTCCTGGTGGTCGGAGCGGGATTGTGACCCGACCTGCGGGCGTCGAGAGTGCTCGCGTCCGTAACCGCGATCGTGGTGTCGTCAGACGGCCCTTCGTGAACATCGACGGGTCCCTTTGGGTGGCCTGCCGAGGTTGGCGCGGCAAAGCGCCGTGCGCGCGGGCGGCGGCGCTTCACCTCGGCGGCCAGCGCTGCGCGCTGGCTGCCCTGCGCGACTCGCGCCCGTGGCCCGTCGCCGAACTCGCTGCGTTCGCCTTCGGCTCGCTGCGCTCGAACAACGGCGCCGAGTTCGATCACGAAGCGCGCTCGCGCGCGCGGCCACGGGCGCTGCGTTGCTCGGCGCCTCCGAGGCGCGCC
>CALIDR010000123.1 GCA_938022295.1 uncultured Burkholderiaceae bacterium | reverse complement strand
CGGCGCTTTGCCGCGCCAACCTACGCAGGCCACTCAAAGCGAACGGTCAATGTCGGCAGAGGGCCGAATCCAGTCTCTTACGAGACTGATGCGAAGGCAGCGAGCGCTCAACGCAGCGCCCGTGGCCGCGCGCGCGAGCGCGCTTCGTGATCGAACTCGGCGCCGTTGTTCGAGCGCGGTGAGCCGAAGGCGAACGCAGCGAGTTCGGCGCCGGGCCACGGGCGCGAGTAGCGCAGGGCAGCCAGCGCGCAGCGCTGGCCGCCGAGGTGAAGCGCCGCCGCCCGCGCGCACGGCGCTTTGTCGCGCCAACCTACGCAGGCGGCGCAAAGGGAACACCCGAAGAACCAGATGGGCCGAGAAGCGACACCGCTTCCATGCAAACGGAAGCAAATCCGCACGAGTCCAGGGCAACCGCAGGGCCGTCCGCCGACGGCCGCGCCGGCACAATGCCGCAGCTATCCCTTGCCCGTCCGATGTCCGACACCCCGCTGTTCGTCGCCCCCGCCCGCTTCGACCACGCCGACGAGGCGCTCGAGCGCGTGCAGCAGATCTACGACGCCGGCGTCGCCCACCTGCGCGAGGCGCTGCAGCGCTTCGTCGCCGGCGAGCCGCTCGCGCACCCCGTGCGCGCCTGCTACCCGTTCGTGCGCCTGAGCACCGGCACCGGGACGCGCCCCGATTCGCGGCTCGCCTACGGCTTCGTCGCCGGGCGCGGCACCTACGAGACGACGCTGACCCGGCCCGACCTGTTCGCCGACTACTACCGCGAGCAGTTCGCGCTGCTGCTGCGCAACCACGGCGTGCCGCTCGAGGTCGGCACGTCGACGCAGCCGATCCCGGTGCACTTCGCGCTCGCCGCCGACGAGACGTTCGAGGGCCAGCTCGACGCCGAGCGCCGTGCGCGCCTGCGCGACCTGTTCGACCTGCCCGACCTCGCGGCGATGGACGACGGCATCGCCAACGGCACCCACGAACCGGCGCCCGGCGAGCCGCTGCCGCTGGCGCTGTTCACCGCGCCGCGCGTGGACTACTCGCTGCACCGGCTGCGCCACTACACCGGCACCGCGCCGGACCACTTCCAGAACTTCGTGCTGTTCACGAACTACCAGTTCTACATCGACGAGTTCGTGCGCCTGGGCCAGGAGACGATGGCCGCCGCCGGGACCGATGCCGACGACTACGTCGCCTTCGTCGAGCCGGGCGACGTGGTCACCCGCCGCGCCGGCAGGCCCCCCGAGCCGGGCGACGAGCTCGGCCGGCCGCCGCCGCGCATGCCGCAGATGCCGGCCTACCACCTGGTGCGCCCGGACCGCAGCGGCATCACGATGGTCAACATCGGCGTCGGCCCGGCCAACGCGAAGACGATCACCGACCACATCGCCGTGCTGCGCCCGCACGCGTGGATCATGCTCGGCCACTGCGCGGGCCTGCGCAACACGCAGCAGCTCGGCGACTACGTGCTCGCCCACGGCTACGTGCGCGAGGACCACGTGCTCGACGAGGAGCTGCCGCTGTGGGTGCCGATCCCGGCGCTGGCCGAGATCCAGGTCGCGCTCGAGCAGGCGGTGGCCGACGTGACGCAGCTGCGCGGCTGGGAGCTGAAGAAGGTGCTGCGCACCGGCACGGTGGCCAGCACCGACAACCGCAACTGGGAACTGCTGCCGCACCCCGGCCCCGAGCGCCGCTTCAGCCAGAGCCGCGCCGTGGCGCTGGACATGGAGAGCGCGACGATCGCCGCCAACGGCTTCCGCTTCCGCGTGCCCTACGGCACGCTGCTGTGCGTGTCGGACAAGCCGCTGCACGGCGAGATCAAGCTGCCCGGCATGGCCAACGCGTTCTACCGCGAGCGCGTCGACCAGCACCTGCGCATCGGCATGCGCGCGCTGGACATCCTGCGCCGCCAGCGGCTCGAGGCGCTGCACAGCCGCAAGCTGCGCAGCTTCGCCGAGGTGGCCTTCCAGTAGGCCGCGGGAAGCGGATGCTCAGCGCCGCCGCCGCGCGGCGGCGACGACGAGCGCCAGGCCGCCGAGCATCAGCGCGTACGTCTGCGGCTCGGGCACCAGGCCGCTGATCGTCACCTCGTAGGCGCCGACGTTGTTGTACCAGCCGAACCCGTCGTGGGTGCCGAGGTACAGCCGCGTGGCGCCGGTGGGCACGACGAAGCCCTGCACGACACCGTCGCTGGTCAGGCCGTCGCCGATGAAGAACACCTGCTTGAGCAGCGGCGACAGCGACGCGAAGTCGCGCGCCGCCACGCTGCCGAAGTTGAGGTCGGCGGGCGCGGCGGTGAGGTCCGGCCGGTCGGGGCCCAGGAAGACGCCCATCAGCGCATTGGCTGGCGCCACCGTCCCCGAGATGCCGTGCTCCGACGGGTTGGCGTAGCTCGCCGCCGTGCCATCGGGCGTCGGCGACGTCGACCCCGCCTGGAAGCCGACCGGCGAGAGCACCTTGACGGCGAAGCTCAGCGACGCCCCGGCCACCAGTCCACTGTCGGCGGCGAGCACCGGCGACTGGTTCGGCGCCACGTCGCCGCTGCTCGCCGTCGTGCCGTCGGGCATGCCGGCGAGCTTGGGGTTGCTCGTCCCCGGCACGGTGACCGTCACGGCACCCGCCTGCGCCACCGCCAACAGCATTGCCGCCGTGGCCGCTACCCGCCACCCGATCCCCGCATCCGTCATCCTCGACCTCCGATCGCCACAGATTCGATGCAAGGCTAGCGCGCGCCGGTCGCCGCCGGCACCCCGCGCACAGGGGGTGCCGCCCACGTGGGCGTGGCCTCGCCGCCGGACACGGCGGGCTTCACATGGCTTGACACGCGGCGCACGGGGCGGACACGCGCATCGGCGATGATCGCCGGCGTCGACTCCCCTGCCGCCCGCCGGCCTCCCGATGTCATCGGTCCCTCGCCATCGATCCCGCCCCGCCCGCACCCAGCCGCTCGCCGCGGCCACGCTCCTGACGCTCGCCGGCTGCGCGTCCCTGCAGCAGCCGACCGCCGCCCCGCC
>CALIDR010000122.1 GCA_938022295.1 uncultured Burkholderiaceae bacterium | reverse complement strand
GCCTCGCGGATCACGCCGTTGTGCTCGTTGCGCACGAAGGTCTTGATCGCCAGGCGCCGCTGCGGCGCGGTGGCGATCACGCTGAGGTCGCGCAGGCCCTCGAGCGCCATGCCGAGCGTGCGCGGGATCGGCGTGGCGGTCAGCGTGAGCACGTCGACCTCGCTGCGCAGCGCCTTGATCTGCTCCTTGTGGCGCACGCCGAAGCGGTGCTCCTCGTCGATGATCAGCAGCCCCAGGCGCGCGAACTTGACGTCGGGCGAGAGCAGCCGGTGCGTGCCGACGACGATGTCGACGCTGCCGTCGGCCAGCCCCTCGAGCGCCGCCTTGACCTCCTTGGCGCTGCGAAAGCGCGACAGCTCGGCGACCTTGACCGGCCACTTGCCGAAGCGGTCGCCGATCGTCTGGAAGTGCTGTTCGGCCAGCAGCGTCGTCGGCGCCAGGATCGCGACCTGCTTGCCGCCCGCGACGGCGACGAACGCCGCGCGCAGCGCGACTTCGGTCTTGCCGAAGCCGACGTCGCCGCACACCAGGCGGTCCATCGGCTTGTCGCTGGTCATGTCGTGGATCACGGCGTGGATCGCCGCGCGCTGGTCGGGCGTCTCCTCGAAGCCGAAGCTGGCGGCGAAGGCCTCGTAGTCGTGCACGCTGAACGGGTGTGCGTGGCCCTTGCGTGCGGCGCGGCGGGCGTAGAGCTCGAGCAGCTCGGCGGCGGTGTCGCGCACCTGCTCGGCCGCGCGTCGCTTGGCCTTCTCCCACTGCCCCGAACCGAGCTTGTGCAGCGGCGCCTCGTCGGCGCTGACGCCGGTGTAGCGGCTGATCAGGTGCAGCTGCGCCACCGGCACGTACAGCGTCGCCTTGTCGGCGTACTCGAGGTGCAGGAACTCGGAGTCGCCGTCGCCGAGGTCGATGTGCACGAGCCCCCGATAGCGGCCGATGCCGTGGTTCAGGTGCACCACCGGATCGCCGACGTTGAGCTCCGACAGGTCCTTGATCAGCGCGTCGACGTCGCTCGTCTGCTCCTGGCGGCGGCGGCGGCGCGCCTCGCGCGTCGTCGCGAAGAGCTCGGTCTCGGTGATGAACTGGATCACGTGCCCTTCGGCGGGCTCGTGCCAGAAGAAGCCCTCGGCGAGCGGCGCGGCGGTGATCGCGATGCGCTCGTCGCCCTCCTCGAAGGCCTGCAGGCTGTCGACTGCGGGCACGCGGATGCCGTGGTCGCGCAGCAGGTCGAGGATCGTCTCGCGCCGGCCCTCGCTCTCGGCCACCAGCAGCACGCGGTGCAGCGTCGCGTGCAGGTGCATCTCGAGCGCCTTCAGCGGCTCGGGCGTGCCGCGCTGGATCGCGACGTCGGGCAGCGGGCGCGCCCAGTCGAGGGGCTCGTCGCCGCGCACGACGAGCGTCGGGTGCGGCTGCGTGCGCGCGAAGAACGCGTCGGTGCGCAGGAAGAGTTCCTCCGGCGGCAGGATCGGCCGCTCGGGGTCGTGCTGCAGGAAGCGGTGGCGCTCGCGGGTGTCGTGCCAGAAGCGGTCGAGCGCGCGGTCGACCTCGCCGTGCAGCACGAGTGCGGCGGGCTCGGCGCCGGGGGGCTGGAGGTAGTCGAAGACGGTGGCCGGCGCGTCGAAGAACAGCGGCAGGTAGTACTCGATGCCGCCGCTGGCGATGCCCTGCGCGATGTCCTTGTAGATGCGCGACTTCGTCGGGTCGCCTTCGAGCTTCTCGCGCCAGCGGGCGCGGAACGCCGTGCGCGCCGCCTCGTCGAGCGGGAACTCGCGCCCGGGCAGCAGGCGCACCTCGGGCACCGGGTACAGGCTCCTCTGCGTGTCGGGGTCGAAGGTGCGGATCGAGTCGACCTCGTCGTCGAACAGGTCCACCCGGTACGGCACCGGCGAGCCCATCGGGAACAGGTCGATCAGCCCGCCGCGCACCGCGTACTCGCCGGGTGCGACGACCTGGCTCACGTGCTGGTAGCCCGCCAGCGTCAGCTGCGCCTTCAGCGCCGCCTCGTCGAGCTTCTGCTTCTGGCGGAACTCGAACGTGTAGGCGGCGAGGAACGACGGCGGAGCCAGGCGCTGCAGCGCCGTCGTGGCGGCGAGCAGCAGCACGTCGACGTCGTGCTGGCGCCACACCCGCCACAGCGTCGCGAGCCGCTCCGATACGAGGTCCTGGTGCGGGCTGAAGGTGTCGTAGGGCAGCGTCTCCCAGTCCGGAAACACGGCCACGCGCAGCTCGGGGGCGAAGAAGCGCAGCTCGTCCTCGAGCCGGTGCACGTCGGCCGGCTCGGCGGTGACGACGGCCAGCAGCCGCCCGGCCGCGACTTGCGCCTGCGCGTGGCGCGCGAGCAGCAGCGCGTCGGCCGAGCCGAGCGGGCGCGGCACGGTGAAGCGCTTGCCGGGAGCGATCGAGGGCAGATGCATGGCGGGGCTGAAACGACGAACGCCCCGCGGCGGCAGCGGCGGGGCGCTCGGAACGACTCGCGGATTCTAGGGCGCAGGGCGCCTACAGCCGCTTCATCAGCATCAGCATCTTGTGCGCCAGCGGCCGGTACGGCGGCAGGAACAGCGACATCGCGTTGACCTTGGCCTGCCAGACGATCGGCTTGAGCTTGCTGAACGTCTCGAAGCCCCACTTGCCGTGGTAGTGGCCCATGCCCGAGTGGCCGACACCGCCGAACGGCAGCTCGTACTGCGCGATGTGCAGCAGCGTGTCGTTGACGGTGACGCCGCCGGCGTGCGTGCGCTCGAGCGCACGCTGCGTGCGCGCCTTGTCGTCGTCGAACCAGTACAGCGCCAGCGGCCGTGGCCGCGCGTTGACGTGCGCGATCGCCTCGTCGAGATGATCGTACGGCACCAGTGGCAGCACCGGGCCGAAGATCTCCTGCGTCGTCAGCGCGTTGTCCTCGGGCGCATCGAGCAGCAGCACCGGGCCGAGGCGGTGGCTGGCGTCGTCACGCGCCGGGCCGGCGAACAGCGGCTCGGCGTGCGCGCCGCGGCCGACGGCGTCGTCGAGCGCGGCGGTGAGTCGCCGGTACTGGCGCGCATCGACGACGCTGCAGAAGTTCGCGTCGCGCAGACCGTCCGGGTACATCCGCCGCACGCACTCACGCGCGGCGTCGACGAAGGCGTCGACGCGGTCGCGCGGCAGCAGCACGTAGTCGGGCGCGATGCAGGTCTGCCCGGCGTTGATCAGCTTGCCCACCAGGATGCGTTCGACCGCCTTGTCGATCGCGTATCCGGGCGCGATCACGGTGGGCGACTTGCCGCCGAGTTCGAGCGTGACCGGCGTCAGGTTCTCGGCCGCCGCGGCCATCACCTTCTTGCCGACCGCCGTCGACCCGGTGAACAGCAGATGGTCGAACGGCAGGGCGACGAACTGGGTGGCGACCGACGCGTCGCCGGTGACGACGTCGACCTCCTCGGCGGCGAAGACGTCGCAGCACAGTTCGGCGAAGAACTCCGAGAAGCGCGGCGTGTATTCCGACATCTTGACCATCACGCGATTGCCGGCGGCGATCGCGGC
>CALIDR010000121.1 GCA_938022295.1 uncultured Burkholderiaceae bacterium | reverse complement strand
CTGGTTCGGCTTCAACGCCGGCTCGAACCTGGAGGCCACGAGCGGGGCCGCGCTGGCGGCGCTGAACACGCTGTTCGCCACCGCCGGTGCCGTCGTCGCGTGGGCCGTCGGCGAGGCGATGATCAAGGGCAAGGCGTCGATGCTCGGCGCCGCGTCGGGTGCGATCGCCGGGCTGGTGGCGATCACGCCGGCGTGCGGCTCGGTGGGCCCGATGGGCGCGATCGTGATCGGCATCCTCGCCGGCTTCATCTGCCTGTGGGGCGTCACCGGCCTGAAGCACATGCTCGGCGCCGACGACTCGCTCGACGTGTTCGGCGTGCACGGCGTGGGCGGCATCGTCGGCGCGCTGCTGACCGGCGTTTTCGCGGCGCCCTGGCTCGGCGGCACCGGTGGTGACGACTTCTCGATCTTCAGCCAGGTCCTGATCCAGGCCGAGGGCGTGCTCATCACGATCGTCTGGTCGGCGGTGGTCGCGTTCATCGCCTACAAGATCGTCGACATGGTGATCGGCCTGCGCGTGAGCGAGGAGGAAGAGCGCGAGGGGCTCGACATCTCGGCCCACGGCGAGACGGCATACAACCGCTGACGGCCGAGCCGCACCAACCGGACGTGAAGGGGCCACCACGGTGGCCCCTTTTTCATGACGGTCAGTCGGAGCGCTGGGCGCTCACTCGACCGCCGCGTCGTAGACGATCACGGTGACGAAGCGGATCGGCAGCTCGACGAGCCGCCCGGGGCCGTGCGGGATCTGGCCGCTGAACGTCAGCGAGTCGCCCGGCTGCAGCAGGTAGGTCTGGCGGCCGTGGCGGTATTCCATCGTGCCGGCGAGCATGTGGATGAACTCGGTGCCCGGGTGCTCGAAGTCCGGGAACGACTCGCCCGGGTCGTCGATCGAGATCAGGAACGGTTCGAAGCGCTTTCGCGGGCCCTGGTCGTAGGCGAGCAGGTGGTAGGTGTGGCCGCTCGGCGTGCCGCGGCGTACGACCTCCATCCCCTGGCCGGCCTTGACGTGCTGCGCGCGGCCTTCGGGCACGTCCCAGTGCTTGAACAGGGCCGACATCGACACGCCGAGCGCCTGCGCGATGCGCGCCAGCGTGTCCAGGCTCGCCGACACGAGCCCGTTCTCGATCTTCGACAGCAGGCTGCGGCTGACCGCGGCGCGCTCGGCGACCTGGCCGAGCGTGAGCCGGTGCGCCAGCCGCAGCTCGCGCACCGCATGGCCGACGTAGCGGCCGAGCAGCGCGGCGTCGGGCGCCGACCCGGATTCGGGCGGCGCCGGCGACGGAGATTCGTGAACAGGCGGGCGCGGCATCGGGTTGTTGATCCTGTGGCACTCTTGTTGCTTGTCATGCAACAACCCGGCCGCTTCCCTACCGTGCCTGCATGCCGCTTCGCCTGCTTGTCGGCGCCGATCCAAGATTGACCCACCCTGCCGACTGAACTTTGACCCAGGGCTGGGAGCCGGTTTCGCATGAAGCCGGCTGTGGACAACTGTAGCTGCTTGCTCCTTTCGGATCGTTCGGGGTGATGGTTCGCGCGGCGGCAAGACGCGAAGGGCGTAGCCCGTAGAGGCTTGCCGCCGCGCCGCGCTCGTGTTCAGCCCGCCTCGGCGGCCTTCGTGCGACGTTCCTGCTCGCGTGCCTTGATGCGCCGACGCGTGGCGGCCGTGGACTGCATGACGCGGCAGCTCTCGTTGCCGGTCTCCACGATGTGGCAGTGGTGCGTGAGCCGATCCAGCAGCGCGGTGGTCATCTTCGCGTCGACGAAGACGCTGGACCACTCGGCGAAGTCCAGGTTCGTCGTGATGACGACGCTCGTGTGCTCGTAGAGCTTGCTCAGCAGGTGGAACAGCAGCGCCCCGCCGGCCTGGCAGAACGGCAGGTAGCCCAGCTCGTCGAGGATGACCATGTCGGCGCGCAACAGGCTCGACGCGATACGCCCGGCCTTGCCCTCGGCCTTCTCGCGCTCCAGCGCGTTGACCAGATCCACCGTCGAGTAGAACCGCACCCGCTTGCCGTGCTCGGTGATGCCGGCCACGCCGATGGCGGTGGCCAGGTGCGTCTTACCGGTGCCGGGGCCGCCCACCAGCACCACGTTGTGCGCAGCCTGCGTGAACTCGCATCCGGCCAGCTGCGCCACGAGCTTGCGATCCACAGGCGAGGCCTCGAAGTCGAAGCCCGCCAGATCGCGGTGCACCGGGAACTTCGCCGCGCTCATCTGGTGGCTCACCGAGCGCGTGGCCCGGTCGCTGGCCTCGGCCTTGAGCATCTGCTCGACGAGCCAGCGCGAGCGCGCCAGCTCGGCGTTACCCTGCTCGGCCAGCTCCGACCAGGTGGCGGCCATGCCGTGCAGCCGCAGTGCCTTGAACCCGGCGATCACGTCAGTCATGGCGGACCTCCTGTTCGGCCAGCTGCCGCACACGCTCGCGCAGTTGGTCGTAGCGCGCGGTGTCGGCCTTCGGCGGCGTCACCGTGCGCAGCGCGGTGCTCACGTTCTCGGGTCGCGGCGGCGCCGTCAGCCGGGCGAGCACGTTGGCCACGTGCTCGGGGCTGACGCGCCCGCCCGGGCCGGCGTGCTCCAGCGCCAGCTCGGCGGCTACCAGCACCGCATCCAGGCCCGCCACCGGCACCATCGCCAGCACCTGCGCCATCAGCCGGTCGCCGCCGGCATGCCGCAGCAGCGCCGACCTGAGCCGCGCCAGCGGCTCGGGCAGCTCCAGGAACGGCGCCCCGTTGCGCAGCGCCCCGGGCTTGCGCTGCACCAGCGGGATGTAGTGCTGCCAGTCGTAGGCCGTCTTGCCCTTGCCCACCAGGCGCTCGTGCTCGGCGACGACGCGCTCGTCGGCCACGACGACCAAGCGGCTCGGGTACAGCCGCGTGCTCACCATCTGCCGCGCCAGCTCGCACGGCACCGAGTAGCGGTTGCGCGCCACCGTCACCAGGCAGGTGCTGCTGACGCGGCTGAACTCCTGCACGTGGCCGTCGAAGGGGGCGGGCATCGGCATCAGGTGCGAACGCTTGAGCTCCAGCACCTCGGCCACGCTGAACTGATCGTGCTCGGGGTGGCGCAGCTCGCTCCACAGCGCGCGGCAGCGCTCGCCCAGCCAGGCGTTGAGTTCTTCCAGCGTGCTGAAGCGCTGCTCGCGCGCGTCCAGCCAGATCCGCCGCCGGCTGTCCTGCACGTTCTTCTCGACGACCCCCTTCTCCCAGCCCGAGGCCACGTTGCAGAAGTCGGGGTCGAACAGGTAGTGCGCACACATGGCCGTGAAGCGCACGTTGACCTCGCGCGTCTTGCCGCGGCCCACGCGGTCCACGGCCGTGAACCGCCCCGGGAATTGAGGAGGCTCCTTCGTTTGAGAAGATGGAGCCATCATGAGGAAGTCCCCGAAGTTTTCCCCGGAGGTCGTCGAGCGCGCGGTGCGCATGGTGTTCGAGGCCAAGGACCAGTACCCGTCGCA
>CALIDR010000120.1 GCA_938022295.1 uncultured Burkholderiaceae bacterium | reverse complement strand
CGCACCGCCGTTGGCGCCGAGCATGCACCCGCCGCAGCGCCTTCGGCCGCGCCGAGCAGGAGAAATCGATCAAATCGATCGTCGGCACGGCAATTCCGCTGCACAGTAGGTGCCTGCGGGATTCGAGGTCACGGATTCAGGGTAGAAGACTTCGCCGCCCTTGTCGTAGCGGCGCATCTGCTCGCCGAGCGCGCGCTCGAGCGCCGCCTCGTCGAGCGCGGGCAGCGCACCGGCGGCGTGCACCAGGTTCTCGTAGGCGTTGAGCAGCCGCCGCGCGTCGCCGTCGGCGTAGCCGATCAGGCGCGAGCGGGCGCCCTCGGTCAGCGGCGGCGCGGCGAGCGCGACCTGCGCGCGGTCGAGCAGACGCGACAGGTCAGCGGCGGAAAGCGGCTGCAGCACGTGCACGGTGGCGCGCGACAGCAGCGCGGAGTTGACCTCGAACGACGGGTTCTCGGTCGTCGCGCCGACGAACGTGAACAGACCCGACTCGACGTGCGGCAGGAAGGCGTCCTGCTGCGCCTTGTTGAAGCGGTGCACCTCGTCGACGAACAAGATGCTGCGCCGGCCGGCCCGGCGCGCGGCCTGCGCGCGCTCGACGGCGTCGCGGATGTCCTTGACGCCGCCGAGCACGGCCGAGACGACGATGAACTCGGCGTTCGCGATGCCGGCGAGCAGCCGCGCGAGCGTGGTCTTGCCGGTGCCCGGCGGCCCCCACAGGATCATCGAGTGCGGCTGGCCGCTGTCGAACGCGACGCGCAGCGGCTTGCCGGGGCCGATCAGGTGCGCCTGGCCGATGACCTCGTCGAGCACGCGCGGGCGCAGGCGCTCGGCCAGTGGCGCGTCGTCCGCGGGCGCAGCCGGCGGCGCCGGCGCGTCGTCGTCGAAGAGCGACGACCTGGCGGCCGGGTCAGCGCGGGCGTTCACTACTGCGCCAGCACTTCGACGCCGGGCGGCACCGTGAAGCGGAACGTCTCGGCCGGCAGCGCCACCCCCTGCTCGACGCGCGCGAAGCGCAGCACCGACGTCTGGCCGAAGCTGTCGACGATCTCCAGCGCCGCGAGCTGCGTGCCGGCGAAGCCGACGCGCAGCAGCGCGACGCCGCCGTCGGCCTGCTTCGGCCGCGCCTGCGCCCAGTCGAGCCCGTCGCGCGCGGGCAGCGGCGAGAGCTCGAAGTCGCGTTCCAGGCCGGTGCCGGTCAGCAGCGCCGCCGGCGTTGCGCCGAGCGCCTGCGACATCGGCCGCACGCTCACCTGCTGCAGCGCCGGGTCGTAGAGCCAGACCTGGCGGCCGTCGCCGACGATCGTCTGCGCGAACGGCTGCAGGTATTCGAAGCGGAAGCGGTCCGGGCGCGCGAACTCGAAGCGCCCGCTCGAGGTGCGCGTGCGCCGGCCGTCGGGCGACGTCACCGTCTGCGTGAACTCGGCGCGGCCGCTGTGCACGTCGCGCACGAAGGCGCGCAGCGACTCCACGGCGTCGGCCGCGGCGGCGCGGCCCGCCACCAGCGCGAGACCGAGCGCGAGACCCAGCGAGACGAGCCGGCGGCCGATCATTCGTCGCGCCGCGGCACCAGCAGGTCGCGGTTGCCGTTGCTCGCCATCGGGGAGACGAGGCCGCTCTTCTCCATCTGCTCGAGCAGCCGCGCGGCACGGTTGTAGCCGATGCGAAGGTGCCGCTGCACGAGCGAGATCGACGCCCGCTTGTGCTGCAGCACGATCGCCACCGCCTGGTCGTACATCGGGTCGCTCTCGCCGCCGCCGGCACCGCCCTCGCCCGCCGCGCCGCCGTCGGCGTCGCCGTCGGTCGTGCCGCCTTCGAGCACGCCGTCGACGTAGTTCGGCTCGCCCTGGCGCTTCAGGTACTCCACGACGCGGTGCACCTCGTCGTCGCTGACGAACGCGCCGTGCACGCGCACCGGCACCGGCACGCCCGCCGGCGGCGAGAGGTACAGCATGTCGCCCTGGCCGAGCAGCGCCTCGGCGCCCATCTGGTCGAGGATCGTGCGGCTGTCGATCTTGCTCGCGACCTGGAACGCGATGCGCGTGGGGATGTTGGCCTTGATCAGGCCGGTGATGACGTCCACGCTCGGCCGCTGCGTGGCCAGGATCAGGTGCATGCCCGAGGCGCGCGCCTTCTGCGCCAGGCGCGCGATCAGTTCCTCGATCTTCTTGCCGACGACCATCATCAGGTCGGCGAGCTCGTCGATCACGACGACGATCTGCGGCAGCCGCTCGAGCGGCTCGGGGGCCTCGGGCGTGAGGCTGAACGGGTTGCCGATCGACTCGCCGCGCGCCGCCGCGTCGGCGATCTTGCGGTTGTAGCCGGCGAGGTTGCGCACGCCGAGCCGGCTCATCAGCTTGTAGCGGCGCTCCATCTCGCCGACGCACCAGTTCAGCGCGTTGGCGGCCTGCTTCATGTCGGTGACCACCGGGCACAGCAGGTGCGGGATGCCCTCGTAGACGCTGAGCTCCAGCATCTTCGGGTCGATCAGGATCAGCCGCACGTCGCGCGCCTCGGCCTTGTACAGCAGGCTCAGGATCATCGCGTTGATGCCCACCGACTTGCCGGCGCCGGTGGTGCCGGCCACCAGGCAGTGCGGCATCTTGGCCAGGTCGGCCACGACCGGGGCCCCGACGATGTCCTTGCCCAGGCCGATCGTCAGCTGCGACGTCGCGTCGCCGTAGGCCGGCGAGCCGAGGATCTCGGCCAGCCGGATCGTCTGCCGCTTGGCGTTGGGCAGCTCCAGCGCCATCGTCGTGCGCCCGGGGATCGTCTCGACGACGCGGATGCTCGTCAGGCTCAGCGACCGTGCGAGGTCCTTGGCCAGGTTGACCACCTGCGCGCCCTTGACGCCGGTGGCGGGCTCGATCTCGTAGCGCGTGATCACCGGCCCCGGCGACGCGGTGACGACGCGCACCTCGACGCCGAAGTCGCCGAGCTTCTTCTCGATCATCCGGCTCGTCATCTCGAGCGACTCGGCGGTCACCGTCTCCTGCCGCCCCGGCGCGGCGTCGAGCAGATCGACCTGCGGCAGCTTGGTGTCGACGAGCTCGGTGAACAGCGGCTGCTGGCGCTCCTGGATCACGCGCCTGGAGGCCGGGATCTCGACCACCGGCGGCTCGATCACGATCGGCTCGTGCTCGGCGATGTGCTCGCGCCCGGTCTCGACGACCTGCTCGCGCTCGCGCTTCGCCACCTCGCCGAGGCGGATGTCCTCGGCGCGCTCGCGGCGCTGCTCGCGGCGCTCGCGCAGCCCCACGAGCCACGCGCCGAGGCGGTCGGCGAGCGCGAGCCACGAGAACCGCAGCGCCATCGCCATCCCGAGCACGAGGGCCGCGATCCACGTGACGCCGGAGCCGACGAAGCCGAGCCAGGTCACGCTGAGCGGCCCGAGGAGGACGCCGACGACGCCGCCCGCGTGCCCGGGCAGCGCGCCCTCGAAGCGGTACAGGCGCGTCCACTCGAGGGCGCAGCTCGCCGCCAGCAGCACGACGAGGCCGACGACGGTCCACGCCCCGTGCCCACCCGCCTCGGCGGGCACGCCGCGCCACGCCGAGGCCACGCGGCCGAGCCACAGCCGCGCGGCGACGACCGGTAGCCACCACGCCGACCAGCCGAAGAGGAACAGCACGAAGTCGGACACCCAGGCGCCGGCCACGCCGACCGCGTTGCGCACCGGGGCGCCGTCGCCCGACGTCGTGAAGCCCGGATCGAGGCCGTCGTGGGTGGCCAGCGCGAGCACGAACAGCAGCCACAGCACGGCCGTGGCCGACAGCACGACGCGCTGCGCCCAGGCCGGCGCCGGTGGCGCTGCCGTGCCGGCGGCCGGCTTCGGGGGGCGGCGGCCGGCGGCGGGCGCCGCGGCGGCCGCGCCGTCGCCACGCAGGGAACCGATCGGGAACGTCATGCGCGGATTGTCGCGCGGACGACGCCCGGCCACCGCCGGGGCGGGGCCGGCGGCCTCAATCGCGCTGCAGCCGGTCCTTCAGCACGACCCAGCCGTTCTCCTGCGTCTCGATGTGGCCGCGCTCCTCGAGGTCCTTCATCACCCGGCTGACCATCTCGCGCGACGCACCGACGACTTTCGCCAGGTCCTGGCGCGAGACCTTGCTGCGGATCAGCTTGACGCCCTTCTCGTCCTCGGCCATGTCGAGCAGCGCGCGGGCGACGCGGCCGTAGACGTCGAGCAGCGCGAGCGACTCGATCTGGCGGTCGGCGGCGCGCAGCCGCGCCACCAGTCCGCGCAGGATCGCGTACGCCAGGCTCGACGTCTCGGGCAGGCAGCGCGAGAACTCGGCGCGCCCGAGCACGAGCATGTCGGTCTGCACCTCGGCGCGTACGGTGGCGCTGTGCGGCTCGTTGTCGATCAGGCTCATCTCGCCGACGTAGTCGCCGGCCTGCAGCACGGCGAGGATCACCTCGCGGCCGCGCGAGTCCGACGTCAGCACGCGGGCGCGGCCGTTGAGCAGGATGAAAAGCGCGTTGCTCTTGCGGCCCTGCTCGACGACGATCTCGCCGCGGCGGAACCGCCGCTTCACGACGCTGTCGGCGATCACCTGCGCCTGCTCGTTGGTCAGCATCGAGAACAGCGGCACCCGGCGGATCAGGTCCAGGTTCGACAGCATCGACATCGGCAGCCCCCTTCGTGTGTGTTGTCGCCGCGGTGGCCAGCGCTGGCCTGCCGCGGCGTCCCTAGAATGCGACTATTGTGCCGATTGCCACGGTTGACGGCACTGCGACACCGCCCCGTCTGGCGCCGAACGTGGGGCGGGCGCGACGCGGCGCGGACGGAACGCCGCGCCGCCGGCCCCCCGGCGCCCTCGACCCTTCTGCCCATGACGACCCACGCCAAAGTCCTGATCCTCGGTTCCGGCCCCGCCGGCTACACCGCCGCCATCTACGCCGCGCGCGCCAACCTGCAGCCGCTGCTGATCACCGGCCTCGCGCAGGGCGGCCAGCTGATGACGACGACCGACGTCGACAACTGGCCCGCCGACGTGCACGGCGTGCAGGGGCCGGACCTGATGCAGCGCTTCCAGCAGCACGCCGAGCGGTTCGACACCCGCATCGTGTTCGACCACGTGCACACCGTCGACCTCGCGCAGCGGCCGTTCCGGCTGCAGGGCGACGCCGGCGCCTACACCTGCGACGCGCTGATCGTCGCCACCGGGGCGAGCGCCAAGTACCTCGGCCTGCCGAGCGAGCAGGCCTTCATGGGCCGCGGCGTCAGCGGCTGCGCGACTTGCGACGGGTTCTTCTACCGCGGCGAGGAGGTGTGCGTCGTCGGCGGCGGCAACACGGCGGTGGAGGAGGCGCTGTACCTGTCCAACATCGCCAGCCGGGTGCACCTGATCCACCGCCGCGACAAGTTCCGCGCCGAGCCGATCATGGTCGACAAGCTGATGGAGAAGGTCGCCGCCGGCAAGATCGAGCTGCACCTTTTCCACACGCTCGACGAGGTGCTCGGCGACGCCAGCGGCGTCACCGGCGTGCGGCTGAAGCACACGCAGGACGGCCGCACGAAGGAGCTCGCGCTGAAGGGGTGCTTCATCGCGATCGGCCACAGCCCCAACACCGAGATCTTCAAGGGCCAGCTCGAGATGAAGGACGGCTACATCGTCACCCGCTCGGGCCTGAACGGCATGGCGACGATGACGAGCGTGCCCGGCGTGTTCGCCGCCGGCGACGTGCAGGACCACGTCTACCGGCAGGCGATCACGAGCGCGGGTACCGGCTGCATGGCCGCGCTCGACGCCCAGCGATTCCTCGAGCAGCAGCAGGGCTGACCCGGGCCGCGTTGCGGCTATAATGCTCGGCTTTGCTGATTCACGCGGAGAAGCGTCATGGCACGCGTCTGTCAAGTCACGGGCAAGCGCCCGATGGTCGGGAACCACGTGTCCCACGCCAACAACAAGACCAAGCGCCGGTTCCTGCCGAACCTGCAGTACCGCCGCTTCTGGCTCGAAAGCGAGAACCGCTGGGTGCGGCTGCGCGTGAGCAACGCGGCGCTGCGGCTGATCGACAAGGTCGGCATCGAGCAGGTCGTCGCCGACCTGCGCGCCAAGGGTGAACTCTGATCCGGGAGAGCGACGATGGCGACCAAAGGCGGACGCGACAAGATCAAGCTGGAATCGACGGCCGGCACCGGGCACTTCTACACGACGAGCAAGAACAAGAAGACGACGCCCGAGAAGCTCGAATTCATGAAGTTCGACCCCAAGGCACGCAAGCATGTGCTGTACAAGGAGACGAAGCTGAAGTGACCCGACCGGGTTGCCGATGACGCCGAGGGCCCGCGATCCGGGCCCTTTTCGTTGGCCGATAGCCGTCTGGCGCCACGCCGGCGCACCCACGAAAACGCCCGCGCGTGGCGGGCGTCCTCGGTCTCGCGGCACCGCCCGGGGCGGCGCGCCGCGGGCGAAGGTCGGACGGGTCAGGCCGGCGCCGCGGCGCGCCGCAGCTCGAGCGAGAACCTGCGCAGCGACGCGATGCCGCTGTCCTCGGCCTTGCGGCACCAGGCCTGCAGATCGGCGACGAGCTGCTCGGCCGACACGTTCGACCGCGTCCACAGCCCGCGCAGCTCCTCGCGCATCGCCACCAGCTTGGCCAGCGACGGGCTCGCGTGCACCGCGGCGGCCAGCTGCGGGCGGATGCCCTGCGGGATCTTGTCGGCGTCGCGGTGCAGCCAGCGCTGCGCGAGGCGCAGCTCCTTCCAGCGCGCGCTGTTGTGCGCGCCCTGGGCCTTCAGCCGTTCGATTTCGGCCCGGCAGGCGCGCTTCAGTTCGGCACCGTAGCGCGCCATCACCTCGTAGCGGTTGGCGATGATCGCCTCGAGCGTGTTGCCGTCGGCCACCGGCTTGATCGGCCCGAGCGCGAGCCGCGGCGGAGTCTTGCGCACCTTGGCCAACCCGAGCATCTCGAGCGCGCGGATGTAGACCCAGCCGATGTCGAACTCGAACGGCTTGACCGACAGCTTGGCCGACGTCGGGTAAGTGTGGTGGTTGTTGTGCAGTTCCTCGCCGCCGATCAGGATGCCCCACGGCGAGATGTTCGTCGACGCGTCGGGCGCCTCGAAATTGCGATAGCCCCACCAGTGGCCCAGACCATTGATGATGCCCGCCGCGGTCACCGGGATCCACAGCATCTGCACCGCCCACACCGTCGCGCCGATGGCGCCGAACAGCAGCAGGTCGACCAGCAGCAGCAGCCCGACGCCCTGCCAGACGTAGCGCGAATAGACGTGCCGCTCGAGCCAGTCGTCGGGCGTGTGGTGGCCATACTTGGCGAGCGTTTCGGGGACCTTCGCCTCGGCGCGGTACAGCTCGGCGCCTTGCAGCAGCACCTTCTTGATGCCGCGCGTCTGCGGGCTGTGCGGGTCGTCGACCGTCTCGCACTTGGCGTGGTGCTTGCGGTGGATCGCGACCCACTCCTTCGTCACCATCCCGGTGGCGAACCATAGCCAGAAGCGGAAGAAGTGGGCGGGGATCGGATGCAGGTCGAGCGCGCGGTGCGCCTGCGAACGGTGCAGGAAGATCGTCACCGAGGCGATCGTGATGTGCGTCGTCACGAGCGTGAACAGGACGATCTGCCACCAGCTCGCGTCGAGCAGGCCGTGCGCCAGCCACTCGACGGCGGCCGCCCAC
>CALIDR010000119.1 GCA_938022295.1 uncultured Burkholderiaceae bacterium | reverse complement strand
CGCACGTACATCGTCGCGAACACGGCGAGCAGGAAGAAGCGGATCCACAGCAGGTTGCCGCCGCGCAGCAGGTGCGGGTTCGCGCGCATGATCAGCGCAAAGCTCTCGCCGTGGCGGAATTCGTCGTTGCACCAGCGCTCGAACCACCGGAAGATCGGGTGGAAGCACCGCTCGGGGTGGCGCTCGAGCTGGCGGTAGATCGTGATGTAGCGCGCGTAGCCGATCTTCTCCGAGAGGTAGGTCGCGTAGAAGATGTACTTCGGCTTGAAGTAGGTGTACTTCTTCGTGCGCTTGAGGCCGCCGAGGTCCACCCCCATCCCGTAGTCCTTCAGCGACTGGTTGATGAAGCCGGCGTGGCGCGACTCGTCGCGCGCCATGTACTCCATCAGCTGCTTGATGTCGGGGTTGGAGACGTTCTTCTTGATCTCGTTGTAGAGGACGCAGCCGCTGAACTCCGACGTGATCGAACTGATCAGGAAGTCCTTGAACTCGCGGTCGAGCTCGGGCGGCAGCTCGCGCAGCTCGTCGCGGAACGAGGCGTCGCGCTGGAAGTGGTCGTGGTTGTTGTCGCCCTCGTACTCGGCCATCATCGCGTCCCACTCGGCGCGGATCGGCTCGACGTCGATGCGGTCCATCGCCGCGAAGTCGGTGGTGTAGAAGCGCGGGGCGAGGATCGAGTCGGCACGCGCGCGCGCGGTCGCTTCTTCGGAGGTGCCCTTGGGCAGCGTGGCGGCGGGGGTGTCCATCGCGGGTGTCTCCTGGGTCAGGGCCGCACCATCAGTTGCGCGAACGCGGCGGCGTTGGTCGGGCCGAACGAGCCGAGGTCGATGCGGCGGCCGGTGGTCGGGTCTTCGAGCGTCATGCGCCCGCCTTCGTGGGCGACGAGCCGGAACGGCACCTCGGCGGCGATGCCCGAGCGCTTGCGCTCGCGCGCCAGGCCGCGCATCGCGCCGCGCAGGAAGCCGTCGCTGCCCGGCTCGACGGTGCGCACGAGCGAGTCGTCGGCGGCGTCGAAGATCTGGATGCTGCCGTCGGGGCGGTCGACGAAGCGCAGTTCGCGCACTTCGACCGCCGGCGGCGGCGGCGCGTGGGCGGCGCCGATGCCGGTCAGGCGCACGAACGTCACGCCGAGCAGCACGGCGAGCACCATCGCCCCCGCGGCGCGCAGCAGGTGGATCGGAACCGTGGGGTGTTCGTGGGTGTGGTTCATCGCGCGGCCCTTCAAGCGGCGAGTGCCGGTTCGGCGGCCGGCCGCGGCGCGGCGCCGGCCGGGGCGTCGATCGGCTGGCGCGCCTGGCCGGCCGAAGCGGCGAGCGCGTCGGCCACCAGCGCGGCGACGCGGTCGGCGTCGGGCACCGCGCGCAGCGTCGGCTGCGGCTTGCGCACGTGCCAGGCGCGGGCGTGCGGCCACAGGTGCAGGTAGGCGATGCGGTCGGGGCCGGCGAGCGTGAACGAGATGTCGCCGCTGCCGTCGCGGTGGCGGCGCAGGCCGGCGGCGGCGATGCGCGACAGCGGCAGGTTGAACGCGATGCCGAGCACGACGCCCACGCGCATCACGATGCGGCGGTTGGTCAGCGTGTAGACGGCGGTGCGCGCCGTCAGCCACGCCAGCAGCG
Source organism: uncultured Burkholderiaceae bacterium (assembly GCA_938022295.1). Lineage (GTDB taxonomy): Bacteria > Pseudomonadota > Gammaproteobacteria > Burkholderiales > Burkholderiaceae_C > Calidifontimicrobium. The sequence continues at coordinate 9,418 of CALIDR010000119.1, read as the reverse complement.
CGAGCAGGCCGACCGCGATCGACGCCAGCGGCAGCGTCCACAGCGCGGCGGCCGTCGCGTCGAGCGCCGAGCCGCCGCCGCCGAGTACGTCGGCGACGCGCCACAGCGCGAGCAGCGCGAAGTAGACGATGACCTTGCGCACGTGCAGGGCGTCGACGGCGAGCCGCCACCAGGCGGGCGACCCCTGCCAGACGATGTGCTCCCCGGGCGGCAGGTGCTCGGGCAGGCCGCGCACGGGTTCGTGGTCGTGTTCGAGGGCGGCGGCGGTCATCGCGGTACTCCAGGGGACGGTCGGCGGCCTGCGGCGGCGGGCGGGATCAGATCAGCGGTTCCTGGCGCTGCGCGGTGGCGTACAGCGTGCCGGCACCGAAGTAGGCCATGATCTTCTCTTCCTCGAGCAAGGTGACGCGGTCGGGGTGCTTGGTCGTCGGCACGTCGGCGAACTGGCTGCCGAGGATCGACTTCACGCGGACCTTGACCTGACGGTCCTTGATGCGGCCGGTCAGGAAATCCCACAGGCCGCCAGGCGCGTTGACGCGCGTGAAGTTCATCGGCACGAGCACGCGCTTGGTGCCGCCGGGCACAGGCACTTCGACTTCCATGTAGCGGAACACGGCCTCCGAGCGGTCGACCCACAGGTCGACCACGGTGCCTCCGACCCGACCGTCGGCACCGAGGATCGGCTTGCCGCGCGGATCCGGGTCGCCGCTGGCGACCTCGTGGTCGGGGTCGCCGCGCAGCGGCACGATCTTCGGCTGGCCGTCGAACGTCAGGTCGGGCACGTCGGCGCGCATCGCGTACGAGCCGGGGCCGACGCCGGCCTTCATCGGGTCGCCCACCGGCTCGATCGGTGCGCCGAGCCAGGGGGCCGTCGGCCGTGCGGAGTACGGCGGCTCGGGCTTGGCGAAGTTCGGCGCCTGGAACGTCGTGCCGTCGCGCAGCAGGAACGTCTTGGGCTTGGGCACCGGCGGAAAGCCCTGCACCGTGATCAGCTTCGAGCGTTCGTTCTCGAGCGGGTAGCCCTCGCGCTTGTTCTCGCGGTGCAGGTAGTAGATCAGGGCGGCGAAGAAGCCCCAGAACACGTACAGGACGATCTGTGCGACGTCGATGTAGCCGGTGAGAGCGCCGGTTCCCATGGGTGGCCTCCTGTCGTTGGTGCCTTCGGTCGGCGGGTCAGCCGGGAAACTCGGCCAGCCCGAACGGGGTGGATGCGGTGGACGGATCGGCCGCGCGCGCCGGGCGCACGAGCGGGCCGATGGCGATCAGCGTCGCGAACAGCAGCGCGATCTCGAGGTGGTAGACGAAGCTGTAGCCGACGGCGGGCGACGTCAGCGCCGGGCCGAGTGCGCCTTGGGTGGCCAGCGCCGACACGGTATCGCGCAACGCGCCGCCGGCGCCGATCGCCAGCCCGGCCGCGGTCGCCTGCACGGCGCCCCAGGCGCCGAGCGCGATGCCGTTGTGCGCGCCGCCGCGGGCGAGGTCCATCGCGGCGGTCAGCGTCGCGACGGCGAACAGCCCGCCGCCGAAGCCGATCAGCACCGTACCGACGCGGAACAGCGCCACCGAGGCGAGCGGGTCGGCGAACACGACCGCGGCGAACGCGGCGATGCCCGCCAGCGCCCCGCCGGCGGCGAGCCGGCACGGGTCGACGCCGGCCTTCAGCCAGCGCGCGGCGAGCGCGAAGGCGACGAGCGCCCCGCCGGCCAGCAGTGCGGTCAGCGCCGTCGTCGCGCCGACGCCGAGCCCCATGATCTGGCCGCCGTACGGCTCGAGCAGGATGTCCTGCATGCTGAACGCGGCGGTGCCCAGGCCCACCGCGACGAGCAGCCGGCTCGCGCGACCGCCGGCGGCGAACTCGCGCCAGCTGTCGTGAAAGCGCGGGCGCGGCCGCTGCGGCGCCGTCAGATGAGGGCGGCGCGGCTCCTGCTTCCACAGCGCGATCAGGTTCAGCGCCATCGTCGCCAGCGCCACGCCCTGGATGATCTGGATCAGCTTGACCTGGCGGAAGTCGGCCAGCAGCGCGCCGAAGCCGAGGCTCGCGACGACCATGCCCGCGAGCAGCATCACGTACAGCAGCGCGACGACGCGCGGTCGCGTCGCCTCGGGCGCGAGGTCGGTCGCGAGCGCGAGACCGGCGGTCTGCGTCGTGTGCAGGCCGGCGCCGACGAGCAGGAACGCCAGCGCCGCGCCGAGCTGGCCCCACAGGACCGGCCCGTGCGTGTCGCCCGACAGCACGAGCAGCGCGAACGGCATGATCGCGAAGCCGCCGAACATCAGCAGCGTGCCGAACCAGATGTAGGGCACGCGCCGCCAGCCGAGCAGCGAGCGGTGGTGGTCGCTGCGGTGGCCGATCAGCGCGCGCGCCGGCGCGAACAGCAGCGGCAGCGCGACCATCGCCGCCACCAGCGACGCCGGCACGCCGAGCTCGACGATCATCACCCGGTTCAGCGTGCCGTTGAGCAGCACGAGCGCCATGCCGACCGAGACCTGGAACAGCGAAAGCCGCAGCAGCCGGGCCAGCGGCAGCTCGGTGCTCGCCGCGTCGGCGAACGGCAGCAGGCGCGGGCTGACGCGCTGCCAGCCGCGCGCGAGCTGCGCGGCCAGGCCCGGGCGGTCGGTGCGCGCGGTCATGGGCGCACGAGCTCCAGCGCCTGCGAGGTGTAGAAGCCCTGCGCGACGCGCTGCGTGCGCCCGCGCTGCCAGCCGCGCAGCAGCGGCTCGGCGGCGAGCCGGCGGTGCAGGTCGACCTCGGCCACCGGCTCGATCGCGGGCGAGCGGTTGCCGCGCGGGAACCACTGGCCCACCGCGTGCATCGCCGCCAGCGCCGGCGTGCGCGGCGCGAACGTGAACACGATCGAGCGCCGCGTGCGCTGCGCGAGCGCGGCCAGCACGCGCACCGCGTCGGCGGCGGCGTAGTGGATCAGCGAGTCCATCCCGACGACGTGATCGAAGGCGCCGAGCGCCGGGTCGAGCATGTCGCCGGCGCGGAAGTCGATGCGCTCCTGCAGATCCTCGGGCAGGCGGTCGCGCGCGATCTGCACCAGCGTCGGCGAGAGGTCGACCGCGGTCACGTGCGCGCCGCGACGCGCCGCCTCGACAGCGAGCAGGCCGGTGCCGCAGCCGGCGTCGAGCAGCCGGGCGCCATTCAGGTCGGCCGGGAGCCACGACAGCAGCGTCGCGCGCATGCGGTCGCGCCCGGCGCGCACGGTGGCGCGGATGCGCCCGACCGGCGCGTCGGACGTCAGGCGCGCCCAGGCGTCGGCCGCGGTGCGGTCGAAGTAGTGCTCGATCTCGCCGCGGCGCTGCGTGTACGTTTGCGCGTTCAATTCATCGGCTCCGTGCCGATCGTCGCGACCCGCCGACGGCAGGCGCGACGTTGTCGAGCGGCCGCCGCGGCGCCGGCTTTGCCGGGCCGCTGGCGGCGCCCCGCCGAGGTGGCGCGCCGAAGGCGCTGCGGGGGTGGTCCATTTCTCAATCGAAGCCGAGCAAGTCGAAGATCTCGCGGTCCTTCAGCGCCGCCGGAGCGATCGGATCGGTGCCGGCCCACAGCCGGGCGGCCAGCCGCAGGTATTCCTGCTGCACCGCCTCGACCTCGGGCGAGGGCTCCATCTCGAACAGCGTGGCCTTCTTCAGCCGCGACTTGCGGATCGCGTCGAGCTGCGGGAAGCGCGCCAGCGTGTCCAGGCCGACGCGCTGGTTGAACTTGTCGATCTGGTCGGTGGCGTCGCTGCGGTTGGCGATCACGCCGCCCAGGCGCACGTTGTAGTTCTTCGCCTTGGCGCCGATCGCCTGCACGATGCGGTTCATCGCGAAGATCGAGTCGAAGTCGTTGGCGGTCACGATCAGCGCGCGGTCGGCGTGCTGCAGGGGCGCGGCGAAGCCGCCGCAGACGACGTCGCCGAGCACGTCGAAGATCACGACGTCGGTGTCCTCGAGCAGGTGGTGCTCCTTGAGCAGCTTGACGGTCTGGCCGACGACGTAGCCGCCGCAGCCGGTGCCGGCCGGCGGCCCGCCGGCCTCGACGCACATCACGCCGTTGTAGCCCTCGTAGACGAAGTCCTCGGGGCGCAGCTCCTCGGCGTGGAAGTCGACCGACTCCAGCACGTCGATCACGGTGGGCATCAGCTTCTTCGTCAGCGTGAACGTGCTGTCGTGCTTCGGATCGCAGCCGATCTGCAGCACGCGCTTGCCGAGCTTGCTGAAGGCGACGCTCAGGTTGCTCGACGTCGTGCTCTTGCCGATGCCGCCCTTGCCGTAGACGGCGAACACCTTCGCCGTGCCGATCTTGAGCTTGGGGTCGAGGTGCACCTGCACGCTGCCCTCGCCGTCGGGGCGGCGCCCCGGCGCGGCGGCGCTGCGCTTCAGGTCGGCGAGGGGGACGGTGGCGACGTTCATGCAGCGGCTCCTTGGTACACGCCCGGTCCCACGCCTTCGAGCCGGTCTTCGAGTTCCTCGCCCGCCTGGCGCAGCGCTTCGAGCACGCTCGCCTCGGGCTTCCAGTATTCGCGCTCGCAGGCCTCGAGCAGCCGGTGCGCGACCTTGGCCGACGCCGTCGGGTTCAGCCGCGCCAGGCGCTCGCGCATCACCGGGTCGAGCATGAAGGTCTGCGTGAGCTGCTGGTAGACCCAGGGCTGCACCTGGCCGGTGGTGGCCGACCAGCCCATCGTGTTCGTCAGGTGGACCTCGATCTGGCGCACGCCCTCGTAGCCGTGGGCGAGCATGCCCTCGTACCACTTCGGGTTGAGCATGCGGGTGCGCGTCTCGAGCGCGACCTGCTCGGCGAGCGTGCGCACGGTGCCCTCGGCGCTGCGCGTCTGGTCGCCGATGTAGACCGGCGCGACGCCGGCGTCGGCGCCCGGCGTGTGCGCCTTCGCGCGCTGCACCGCGCGGCTGATGCCGCCGAGGGTGTCGAAGTAGGTGTCGATCGTCGTCACCCCGAGCTCGACCGAATCGAGGTTCTGGTAGGCGAGCTGCACGCCGGCGAGCACGCTCTGCAGCAGCGCCGGCTGCTGGCGCGGGCGGCCGCTGCGGCCGTAGGCGAAGCCCTTGCGGCGGGTGTAGGTCTCGGCCAGCTCGTCCTCGTCGTCCCAGCGGCCGTTGTCGACGAGGAAGTTGACGTTCGAGCCGTAGGCGCCCTCGGCGTTGCCGAACACGCGCAGCGCCGCCGTCTCGAGGTCGCCGCCGTGCGCGGCCTGGAACGCCAGCGCGTGCTTGCGCACGAAGTTGCGCTCGACCGGTTCGTCGGCCGCGGCGGCGAGGTAGGCGGCTTCCGCGAGCAGGCGGATCTGCAGCGGCAGCAGGTCGCGGAAGATGCCCGACAGCGTGATCACGACGTCCACCCGCGGCCGGCCGAGCTCGGCCAGCGGGATCAGCTCGGCGCCGGCCAGCCGCCCGTAGCCGTCGAAGCGCGGCCGCGCGCCGATCAGCGCCAGCGCCTGCGCGATCGGCGCGCCTTCCGTCTTCAGGTTGTCGGTGCCCCACAGCACCAGCGCGACCGATTCCGGGAACGCGTGGCCGTCGGCGAGGTGGCGCTCGAGCAGGCGCTGCGCCTGCCGGGTGCCGTCCTTGACCGCGTAAGCGCTCGGGATGCGGAACGGGTCGAAGCCGTGCAGGTTGCGGCCGGTGGGCAGGATCTGCGGCGTGCGCAGCAGGTCGCCGCCGGGGGCGGGACGCACGAAGCGGCCGTCGAGCGCGCGCAGGATGCCGTCGAGCTCGTGGTCCTCGGCGAGCAGCGCGGCGCTGCGCGCGAGCTCGCGCAGCGCCTCGAGCGGGGCGCCGCTGGCGGCGGCGACCTGCTCGGCGCTCGCGCCACCGACGAGCGCCTCGAGCGCCTCGCGCGGCAGCGCCGCGCCGTGCGACGCGTCGGCGATGGCGGCCAGCATGTCGACGCGCTCGGCCTCGCTCGGCACGCGGCCGACGACGTGCAGGCCGTGCGGGATCAGCGTGACCTCGAGCTCGAACACGTCGCTGGCCAGGCGCGCGATCTGCGCCGGCGCGTCGTCGCCCCAGGCGGGTTCGGCGGCGGCCATCTCGAGCTCGGCGGCCTGGGCCTGGATCAGCAGCGCGAGTTCGGCGCGTTCGCCGGTGGCGTCGGGCGGCAGCCCGCGCCAGCGCTCGATCGAGCCCTTCAGGTCGACGAGCCCCTTGTACAGGCCGGCCTGCGCGACCGGCGGCGTCAGGTAGCTCACCAGCGTCGCGTGCGCGCGGCGCTTGGCGATCGTGCCTTCGCTCGGGTTGTTCGACGCGTAGAGGTAGACGTTGGGCAGGTCGCCGATCAGGCGCTCGGGCCAGCACGAGCCCGACAGGCCGGCCTGCTTGCCGGGCATGAACTCGAGCGCGCCGTGGGTGCCGAAGTGCAGCACGGCGTCGGCCGCGAAGTCCTCGCGCAGCCAGCGGTAGAAGGCGCTGAAGGCGTGCGTCGGCGCGAAGCCGCGCTCGAACAGCAGCCGCATCGGGTCGCCTTCGTAGCCCATCGCCGGCTGGATGCCGACGAACACGTTGCCGAAGCGCTCGCCGAGGATCCAGATCGAGCGCCCGTCGCTGAGCTGCCGGCCCGGCGCCGGACCCCACTGGGCCTCGATCTCCTTGAGCCACTTCTCGCGCCGCACGTGGTCGTCGACGCCGACGCGCGCGTGCACGTTGGCCGGCGCCCCGTGGCGCTCGGCGTTGCCGTGGATGATGCGCGCTCGCAGTTCGTCGACGCTGGCCGGCACCTCGACGGTGTAGCCCTGCTGCTGCAGCGCGCGCAGCGTGTGGTGCAGCGACTCGAAGACGCCGAGGAACGCCGCGGTGCCGGTGTTGCCGGCGTTCGGCGGGAAGTTGAACAGCACGCACGCGACCCTGCGCTCGGCGCGCTCGCTGCGGCGCAGGTCGACGAGGCGCGCGACGCGCGCGGCCAGCGCGTCGGCGCGCTCGCTGCACACCTGCATGTCGTGCCCGCCTTCGACGTCGTCGAACGTGCAGCCGCGCGGGCAGCCGGGGCAGCGCGCGTGGCCGGCGTCGGCGCGGCCGCCGAACACCATCGGGCTCGTCGAGCCGTCGAGCTCGGGGATCGCGACCATCATCGTCGCTTCGACCGGCAGCAGCCCGCGCTCGGAGCCGCCCCACTGCTGCAGGGTCTGGAACTCGACCGGCGCCACCGACAGGTACGGCACGTCCAGCCGCGCCAGCACCTCCTCGGCGGCGTGGGCGTCGTTGTACGCCGGTCCGCCGACGAGCGAGAAGCCGGTCAGCGAGACGAGGGCGTCGATCACCGGCCGACCGTCGCGCACGAAGTAGCGCTCGATCGCCGGCCGACCGTCGAGGCCGCTCGCGAACGCGGGGATCACGCGCAGCCCGCGCGCTTCGAGCGCGGTGATCACGCCGTCGTAGTGCGCGCTGTTGCCGGCGAGCAGGTACGAGCGCATCACGAGCACGCCGACCGTGCCGCGCTTGCCGCTGGTGGCCACGCGCGGAAGCGCGGCGACGTCGTCGGCGAGCCGCCCCTCGATGCGCGGGTGGTAGACGCCGACCTCGGGATACTCGACCGGCGGCTGCGGCTTGGCCAAGCCGCGCAGCGCCCGGCGCGGGCCGTCGGCGTAGCGGTCGACGAGGTAGTGCACGAGGTGCGCGATGTTGTCCTCGGAACCGGCGAGCCAGTACTGCAGCGTCAGGAAGTACGCCCGCACGTCCTGCGCCGGGCCCGGGATGAAGCGCAGCAGCTGCGGCACGCGGCGCAGCATCGCCATCTGGCGCGCGCCGGCGCTGGCCGACGCCGCGCCGTCCTTGCTGGCCGCCGCCTTGCCGCGCAGCTTCTTCAGCATCGCCATCAGCGGGCTCGCGGGCGCCGACATGTCGAAGCGGCCCATGCGTGTGAGCTTGGCCACCTCGCCGGCGCACATCGCACACACCATCGCGTCGCAGTGCTCGCGCCGCGCCTGCAGCGCCGGCAGCACCGGCAGGAAGTGCTCCTCCATGAAGAGCATCGTCACGATCACGATGTCGCCGTGCGCGATGTCGTCGCGGCAGCGCTGCAGCGCGTCGTCGTCGTCGCCCCACTCGCTGGCCGCGTGCACCGTGAGCGTCAGCCCCGGCAGCAGTCGAGCCAGCCGGCGCTGCGCGCGCGCGACGGCGCTGACGATGTGGCTGTCCATCGTCACCAGCACGACGCGCGTCTGGGCCGCCGGCGCGGCGGGCTCAGCGCTGGCTGAAGTGCGCCTTGGCGTCATACAGCGTGTCCAAGGTGATCGTGGCCAGGCCGCGCTCGAGCGCGAAGCGCTCGGTGTTGCGCCGCGCCTTGCCGCGCACGAAGAACGGGATCTTCTTCAGCTCGCGCTCGGCGTCGGCGGTCCAGGTCGCCGCGGCGGGCGCCTCGGCCGGCGCGGCGGCCGCCGGCTGGGCCGACGGCGCGGCGTCGGCAGCCGCCTCGGCGGCGCGCGGCGTCGCGGCGCTGCCGAGGTGCGACGGCGCCGCGTCCTCGTGGAACTCGAAGTCGCCGCGGAACATGCCGAGCAGGTGTTCCTCCAGGCCCATCATCAGCGGGTGCACCCAGGTGTCGAACAGCACGTTCGCACCTTCGAACCCCATCTGCGGCGAGGTGCGCGCCGGGAAGTCCTGCACGTGCACCGGCGCCGAGATCACCGCGCACGGAATGCCCAGGCGCTTGGCGAGGTGGCGCTCCATCTGCGTGCCGAGCACGAGCTCTGGCTGCAGCGCGGCGACCTGCGCCTCGACCTCGAGGTAGTCGTCGGTGATCAGCGGCTCGACGCCGTACCGGGCGGCGGCGGCGCGGATCTCGCGCGCGAATTCGCGGCTGTAGCTGCCGAGGCCGACGACGGTGAAGCCCATCTCCTGCGCGGCGACGCGGGCGGCGGCCACGGCGTGGGTCGCGTCGCCGAAGACGAACACGCGCTTGCCGGTGAGGTAGGTCGAGTCGACCGACTTCGAGTACCAGGGCGCGCGCGACGGCGAGGCGTCGTCGAGCACCGCCGACGCGTCGACGCCGGCGAGCTGCGCGACCTCGGCCACGAACTCGCGCGTCGCGCCGACGCCGATCGGCACCGTCTTCGTCGCCGGCTGGCCGAACGTGCGCTGCAGCCACTGGGCGGCGGTGTGCGCGACCTCGGGGTAGAGCACGACGTTGAAGTCGGCCTCGCCCAGCCGCCCGAGGTCGGCCGGCGTCGCGCCCAGCGGCGCGACGACGTTCACGTCGACGCCCAGGCGCGCGAGCAGCTTCGTGATCTCGGTGACGTCGTCGCGGTGGCGGAAGCCCAGCGCCGTCGGCCCGAGCAGGTTGCAGCGCGGCCGCGTGCCGGGCTCGCGCGCGGCGCGCGGCTGGCCCTTGCGTTCGGCCGGACCGGCGAGCGCGCGCACGAGCTGGTAGAACGTCTCGGCAGCGCCCCAGTTCTCCTTGCGCTGGTAGCTCGGCAGTTCGAGCGGC
>CALIDR010000118.1 GCA_938022295.1 uncultured Burkholderiaceae bacterium | reverse complement strand
AAGACGGCGCAGCAGCGCGCCTACGAGGTGCTGCAGCCGATCACGTTCGACGGCGCGCAGTGGCGCGGCGACATCGGCCACCGCGCGATCAGGCGCTGACCCGGGAACGCTTGCCCATGGACATCCCCGCCGTCCGTTCGTACCTGCTCGGCCTGCAGGAGCGCATCGTCTCGACGTTCCAGGCCGAGGACGGCAAGCCGTTCCTCGCCGACGGCTGGACGCGCGAGCCGGGCGGGCGGCTCGAGGGCGACGGCCTGTCGCGCCTGGTCGAGGAAGGCCGCCTCTTCGAGCGCGCCGGCTGCAACTTCAGCCACGTCAAGGGCCGGTCGCTGCCGTCGTCGGCCAGCGCGCACCGCCCCGAGATGGCCGGCGCGCCGTTCGAGGCGCTCGGCGTCTCGCTGGTGTTCCACCCGCGCAACCCGCACGTGCCCACCGTGCACCTGAACGTGCGCATGTTCGCCGCGCTGCCGGCCGACCGCGAGCCGGTGTTCTGGTTCGGCGGCGGGATGGACCTGACGCCGTACTACGGCGTCGAGGACGACGCGCGGCACTTCCACCGCACCTGCCGCGACGCGCTGAGCGCCTTCGGCGACGACAAGTACCCGCGCTTCAAGCAATGGTGCGACGAGTACTTCTTCCTCAAGCACCGCGGCGAGCCGCGCGGCATCGGCGGCGTGTTCTTCGACGACTTCGCCGAACTTGGCTTCGAGCGCAGCTTCGCGATGACGCGCGCGGTGGGCGATGCGTTCGTCGACGCCTACCTGCCGATCGTCCGCGCCCGGCGCGAGGCGCCGTACGGCGAGCGCGAGCGCGACTTCCAGGCCTACCGGCGCGGGCGCTACGTCGAGTTCAACCTGGTGTTCGACCGCGGCACCCTGTTCGGGCTCCAGAGCGGCGGCCGCACCGAGAGCATCCTGATGTCGATGCCGCCCGGGGTGAAGTGGCGCTACGACTGGCACCCCGCGCCCGGCACCCCCGAGGCGCGGCTGTACACCGACTTCCTGCGTCCGCGCGACTGGTGCAGCGAGTGAAGCGCAGCCGCGCCGCGTGAGCGCGCCCCTGAAGATCGGCCTGTTCGGCGGCAGCTTCGACCCGCCGCATCTCGGACACCTGGCGCTCGCCCGCCAGGCGCGCGACCAGCTCGCGCTCGACGAGGTGCGCTGGGTGCCGGCCGGGCACCCCTGGCAGAAGGCCGGCCAGGCGCTCGCCGCCGGCGCGCACCGGCTGGCGATGGTGACGGCGATGGTCGGCGCCGAGCCGCGCATGGTCGTCGACGACGTCGAGCTGCGCCGCGAGGGGCCGAGCTACACGATCGACACCGTCGAGGCGCTGCGCCGGCGCCTCCCCGGCGCGACGCTGTTCCTCGTGCTCGGGCAGGACCAGTACACGCGGCTGCCGACGTGGCACCGCTGGCGCGAGCTGCTGAGCGCGGTCACGCTCGCGGTGGCCGGCCGCGGAGGCGCGCCGCCGCAGCCGCCGCCCGAGCTCGTCGCCGTCTGGCACCGCATCGTCGTGCTCGACCTGCCGCCGGTGGCGGTGTCGTCGACGGCGGTACGCGCCGCGGCCGCCGCCGGCGCCGACCTGCGCGCGCTGGTCGGCGACGCGGTGGCCGGCTATATTGACCGCCACGGGTTGTACCGCGGCACCTCCCCGGGCGACCTGCCCCCCGCCACTGCCAGGAGCTGAATGGACATCCGCAAGCTGCAGCGCGCCATCGTCGACGGACTCGAGGACGTCAAGGCCCAGAACATCGTCGTCTTCAACACCGAACACCTGTCGCCGCTGTTCGAGCGCGTGATCATCGCCTCGGGCACGAGCAACCGGCAGACCAAGGCGCTGGCCAGCAGCGTGCGCGAGACCGTCAAGGCGCGCGGCGGGCCGGTGCTGCGCACCGAGGGCGAGGACAACGGCGAGTGGATCATCGTCGACTGCGGCGCCGCCGTCGCGCACATCATGCAGCCGGCGATCCGCGACTACTACCACCTCGAGGAGATCTGGGGCGGCAAGCCGGTGCGCGTCAAGCTCGGCGCCAAGGCCGCCGCCGGGCTGCCGAAGGCGAGCGAGGGGCCCGATGGTGGCGGCGCCGCGCCGGCACGTGGCGTGGCGGGCGGGGCGCGCGTGGCGGCGGGAGCTGCAGCGGCGAAGCGGGCGGCGGCGAAGAAGCCGGTCGCCGGGAAGGCGCCGGCCAAGAAGGGTGCCGCGACGAAGGGCACTTCGAAGACGGTCGCGGGCGGGGGCCCCGCCGCGAAGCGGCCCGCGCGGTCGGCGGCCAGGCCCGGGGGCGCGAAGCCGTCGCGGCGCACGCCGGTGGCGGCGACGGTCAAGGTCGGCGCACCGCGCCGCCGCGCCCGCTGAGCGGCGGGGTTGCCCCGTCCGTGCGCCTGATCGTGGTCGCGATCGGCCAGCGCCAGCCCGCCTGGGCCGATGCGGCGTGGGACGACTTCGCGAAGCGTTTCCCGCCCGAGTCCAGGCTCGAGCTGAAGGCGCTGAAGGCCGAGCCGCGCACCGCGGGCAAGCCAGTGGCGGCGCTGAAGGCCGCCGAGGCGCAGCGCCTCGACGCCGCGGTGCCGAAGGGCGCGCGCCGCGTCGTGCTCGACGAACGCGGCACGCGCCGCACGACGGTGCAGCTCGCGCAGCGCCTGGCGTCCTGGCGGGGCGAGGGGCGCGACGTCGCGTTCCTGATCGGCGGCCCCGACGGTCTCGACGATGCGGTGCTCGCCGCCGCCGACGAGACGCTGCGCCTGTCGGACCTGACGCTGCCGCACGCTCTCGCGCGCGTGCTGCTCGCCGAGGCGCTGTACCGCGCGTGGTCGGTCGCGAGCGGCCACCCGTACCACCGCGCATGAACGGCGCCTTCGTCTGGCTCGCGTCGCAGAGCCCGCGGCGGCGCGAGCTGCTCGCGCAGATCGGCGTGCGCCACGAACTGCTGCTGCCCGACGCCGACGAGGACGCCGAACGGCTCGAGGCCGAGCGGCCGGGCGAATCCCCCGAGCAGTACGTGCAGCGCGTGACGCGCGCCAAGCTCGACGCGGCGCTCGCGCGCTGGCGGCGGCGCGGCCTGCCCGCCGCTGCGGTGCTCGCCGCCGACACCACGGTCGCGTTCGGCCGCGGCGTGCTCGGCAAGCCCCGCGACGCGGCGCACGCGCGCGAGATGCTGCAACGCCTGTCGGGCCATACGCACCGCGTGCTGACGGCGGTGGCCCTCGCCTGGCCCGACCACGCGCCGCCCGTCGTGCACGCGGCGCTGAGCGTGTCGCACGTGCGCTGGCGGGTGCTCGAACCGGCCGAGATCGACGCCTACGTCGCCAGCGGCGAGCCGATGGGCAAGGCCGGCGGCTACGCGATCCAGAGCGGCGCGGCGCGCTGGACCGAGCACATCGAAGGCAGCTACAGCGGCATCATGGGGCTGCCGCTGTTCGAGGTCGACGCGCTGCTGCGCGCCGCCGGCGCGGCGCGCGGGCCGGCCCTTCGCGGGCGCTGAGCCGGGCCGGCTACCATGCCGGCATGCAAGACATCCTGATCAACTGGACGCCGCAGGAGACGCGGGTGGCCGTGGTCGAGAACGGGGCGGTGCAGGAGCTGCACCTGGAGCGCGCGCTCGAGCGCGGGCTGGTGGGCAACATCTACCTCGGCCGCGTCGCGCGCGTGCTGCCGGGCATGCAGAGCGCCTTCGTCGACATCGGGCTCGAGCGAGCGGCGTTCCTTCACGTGGCCGACCTGTTCGGCATGCGCGGCGAGGGCAACGGCGGCCCCGCGCTGCCGATCGAGAAGCAGGTCTTCGAGGGGCAGACGCTGACCGTGCAGGTCATCAAGGACCCGATCGGCACCAAGGGCGCGCGGCTGTCGACGCAGATCAGCATCGCCGGGCGGCTGCTCGTCTTCCTGCCGCAGGACAACCACATCGGCATCTCGCAGCGCATCGGCTCGCACGAGCTGCGCGAGCAGCTGCGCGCGCGCGTGCAGGCGCTGGCCGCGCAGGCCGACGGCAGCGCCACCGGCGGCTTCATCCTGCGCACCAACGCGGAGGACGCGTCGGACGCCGAGCTGGCCGACGACATCGCCTACCTGCGCAAGACATGGGCGGCGATCCGCGAGCGCGGCTTCACGCAGCCGCCGGGCTCGCTGCTGCACCAGGACCTGACGCTCGCCGAGCGCGTGCTGCGCGACCTGACCAACGAGCACACGCAGTCGATCCGCATCGACTCGCGGCTGCAGTACGAGCACCTGCTCGCGTTCGGCCGCGCCTACACGCCCGGTGCGGTCGACAAGCTGCAGCACTACCAGGGCGAGCGCCCGGTGTTCGACCTCTACAACGTCGACGACGAGATCGCCCGCGCCCTCGCGCGGCGGGTGGACCTGAAGAGCGGCGGCTACCTGATCATCGACCAGACCGAGGCGATGACGACGATCGACGTCAACACCGGCGGCTTCGTCGGCGCGCGCAACTTCGACGACACGATCTTCAAGACCAACCTCGAGGCCGCCGGCGCGATCGCACGGCAGCTTCGGCTGCGCAACCTCGGCGGCATCATCATCGTCGACTTCATCGACATGAACCGCGAGGAGCACCAGAGCGCGGTGCTCGGCGAGTTCCGCAAGCAGCTCGCGCGAGACCGCACCAAGGTCACCGTCAGCGGCTTCACGCAGCTCGGGCTGGTCGAGATGACGCGCAAGCGCACCCGCGAGAGCCTGGCGCACATGCTGTGCGAGCCGTGTCCGACCTGCGGCGGCCGCGGCCAGGTGAAGACCGCGCGCAGCGTGTGCTACGACATCCTGCGCGAGATCCTGCGCGAGGCGCGCCAGTTCGACCCCAAGGAGTTTCGCGTCGTGGCCAGCGCCGCGGTGGTCGAGATGCTGCTCGACGAGGAGAGCACGCACCTGGCGGGCCTGTCGGAATTCATCGGCAAGCCGATCTCGCTGTCGGCCGAGCCGTCGATGAATCCGGAGCAGTACGACATCGTGCTGATGTAGCCCGGGCTGCGGCAGCAGTGCCCGAGAGGCCGACCGCTGCCGCCTCGGGACCGGTCGCGGCGGTCACGCGGGTCGCTAACGTGTGGCCGGCGGCTGGCCGTACAGCGGCGAGCGGGGCCCCGGCAGCACGCCATTGGCGCGCGGCGCGCCGAGCATGCGCTGATTCGCGATCGCCGCGTAGTCGAAAGCCGCATCGGTGACGGTACCGACGATCTGGTGAACCATCGCCGCCACCAAGGCGCCGACGAGGCTGCTCTGCGCCTGCCGCTGTTCGGCCGACGACGCCGAGGCGCTGCCTTGCCAGAGCAGCTGGCCACTGCGCAAGTCGACGATGCGGCCCTCGACCTCGACCCGGGTCTCGCTGGCGATCACCGCATACGTGGTGCCGTACTTGCGAACGCGCAGGTAGACGCCGGCGTCGGCGCCGAAGTACTCGCGCAGCTTGGCGATCGGGAGGTCCTGCGCGTCGTGGGCCGTCTGGATCCCGTTCTCGCGGAACGTCTCGTCGACGAGGGTGACCGGCAACACGTAGTAGCCGGCCTCCGACAGCGGCAGCGTGGCCGTGGCCCAGACGCCCGGGGTCGCCTTCACTTCGGGCGAATCGTTGACGGGCGGCAGCACCAGCATGCTGGCGGGCTTGGCCTGCAGGAACGCGGTGTAGTCGTACGGTGGGGCCTGCGTGGCACAGCCGGCGAGCACGACGAGGCCCGCCACGGCGGCAAGTGTGGGAAGGTGGGGTCTGCTCATGCGGGGTTCGCCGTACCGCGCGTTTCGCGCGGTCCCAGGCGCTCGAGCAGGCGATCCATGTAAGCCTCCGCTTCGGGAAACGCCGCCTTCTCGGCTTCGAGATAACGGCGGGCCGCGTCGGCATCGCCCACCGTCAGGTGCAGCATGCCGAGGTGGGCCCGGAAGCCGGGCGGCAGCGCGAGCCCCTTTGCGCGGGCCTTCTCGGCCTGAGACTCCATGGCCCGGATCTGCTCGAGAGGGCTCTTGCCCTCGCGCAGCAGCGTGTCGTACTGATGCCGGGGGAAGGCCTCCCAGCTGTAAAGCGGGGGCGCCTGAGTGGCGCAGCCGGCAACAAACCCCGCCGCAGCGCCGAGTGCCAGCCGGCGCAGGCTCGTGCGCCGGCGCTTCACCGCCCCCACCGCCCGGCGTCGAAGCCACTGACGAGGTTGTTCACCGCCTCGCGCATCGCGAGGTCGAGGACCTTGCCGTTCAGGGTCGCGTCGTAGGCCGCGGTGCTGCCGAAGCCGAGTACCTCGCGATTCGACAGCTCGTACTCGCCGGCGCCGCGCGTGGAGAACACGACCTCCGAGGTCACGGCGTCGATCACGTTGAGCGTCACGTTGGCATAGGCGACCTGCGACTTGCCGCGGCCGAGCAACCCGAAGAGTTGACGGTCGCCCACCTCCTTGCGGCCGAATTCCGTGACATCGCCGGTGATGACGTACTTCGCGCCTCGCAGCTGGGGCGCCGTCCCTTGCAGACGCGCTTCCTGGCCCGTCTCGGTCATGTGGTCGCGGTCCTGCACCGCGAAGCGCTGCGACTGCTGCAGGTGCGCGATCAGCGTCGTCTTCGCCTGGCCCCCGAGCCGGTCCACGCCGTCGGAAAACACGCCCCGCATGTAGCTCGACCGGTTGTCGAACTTGCCGACCGCCACCTGCGTGCGCTGGCCGGCATAGGGCGCCGCTGCCGCGCGAACGGTCGCGACTTCGAGCGTCCGCGACGATTCGGTCGTCGTGCAGCCGCCCAAGGCGATGGCGGCTGCCGCGAGCAGCGCCGTCCACGGATTTCGTCTCACGATCAATGCCTCCCCATCGGCGCCGCAGGCTTCGAATCCAGACCTGAACGGCTCCGTGTGATTGTGCCCCGCCGACGAGCCGGAGCGAATGCCCGGCCGCGAGCGATGCGCTCGGCACGGGCGGTTCGCAGAGCGAGTTCCTTCGGCGCGCAAGCAAGGCCCGCGTCGGTTGCGCCATGTTGCGCTCTCGTCGGGCAGAGCGACGCCGAGGCCAACGACATCGCCCGGTGCGTCATGGCCTCTGTCCCGAATCGAACGCCCGCTGGCGCCTCGAAGGCAGCGTCGGCGCGGTCGGCGCGTCGACCGGCGCTGCCTAGAATGCATCGCATGTCCTTCGTCCACCTGCGCATCCACACCGAGTATTCGGTCGTCGACGGCACGTTGCGCATCGACGACGCGGCCGCGGCGGCGCGTGCCGACGGCCAGCCGGCGCTGGCGATCACGGACCTGGCCAACCTGTTCGGCGCCGTCAAGTTCTACAAGGCGTGTCGCGCCAGGGGCGTCAAGCCGCTGATCGGCGCCGACCTGTGGCTCGAGCCGTGGCCCGAAGGCGGGGACAAGTCGCCGAGCCGCCTGCTGGTGCTGGTGCAGGACCACCGCGGCTACCTCAACCTGTGCGAGCTGCTCGCGCGGGCGTGGACGACCAACGTCCAGCGCACGCAAGCGTGGGTGCGCTGGGCGTGGCTGGCCGAGCACGGCGACGGGCTGATCGCGCTGTCGGGCGCCGACGCGGGCGCCGTCGGCGCCGCGCTGCTGGCCGGCGACACGCGGCGTGCAAGTGCGCTCGCGCGGCACCTGGCGGGCCTGTTCCCACGGCGGTTCTACCTCGAGCTGCAGCGTGCCGGCCTGTCGACGAACGAGGCGCACGTGCGTGCCGCGGTGCCGCTGGCCGCCGAGCTCGGCCTGCCCGTCGTGGCCACGCACCCTGTGCAGTTCCTCGAACCCGACGACTTCGACGCCCACGAGGCGCGGGTGTGCATCGCCGAGGGCGAGACGCTCGCCAACCCGCGGCGCGTGCGCCGCTTCACGCGCGAGCAGCACTTCCGCACCGGCGCCGAGATGGCGGCGCTGTTCGCCGACGTGCCGTCGGCGCTCGCCAACACGGTCGAGATCGCGAAGCGCTGCAACCTGGTGTTCGTGCTCGGCAAGCCGCGGCTGCCGGACTTCCCGACCCCGCCGCGCGCCGACGGCACGCCCACGCCGATCGCCGACCACTTCCGCGCCCAGTCGTTCGCCGGCCTCGAGAAGCGCCTCGCGGCCTTGTACCCCGACCCCGCCGTGCGCGATCGCGAGCGGCCGCGCTACGTCGAGCGGCTCGAGTTCGAGATCGCGACGATCCTGGAAATGGGCTTTCCGGGCTACTTCCTGATCGTCGCCGACTTCATCAACTGGGCCAAGGCCAACGCCTGCCCGGTGGGCCCCGGGCGCGGCTCGGGCGCCGGCTCGCTGGTGGCGTACGCGCTCGCCATCACCGACCTCGACCCGCTGCGCTACCGGCTGCTGTTCGAGCGCTTCCTGAACCCGGATCGGGTGTCGATGCCCGACTTCGACATCGACTTCTGCCAGGCCAACCGCGACCGCGTGATCGACTACGTGAAGGCCAAGTACGGCCGTGACGCGGTGAGCCAGATCGCCACCTTCGGCACGATGGCGGCCAAGGCGGCGCTGCGCGACGTCGGCCGAGTGCTCGGCATGGGCTACGGTCACGTCGACAGCATCGCCAAGCTGATCCCGGCCCCCCCCGGCAAGACGGTGACGCTGGCCAAGGTGCCCGACAAGCCCGACCCCGGCCTGATCTACGCGCGCAAGGAAGAGCCCGAGATCGACCGCCGCGAGGCCGCCGACGAAGAGGTGGCCGAACTGCTCGCGCTGGCCACGCGCGTCGAAGGCATCGTGCGCAACATCGGCATGCACGCCGGCGGCGTGCTGATCGCGCCGGGCAAGATCACGGACTTCTGCCCGCTGTACCAGCAGCCCGGCAGCGACAGCGCGGTCAGCCAGTTCGACAAGGACGACGTCGAGGCGATCGGCCTCGTCAAGTTCGACTTCCTCGGCCTCGCGACGCTGACGATCCTCGAACTCGCGCGCGAGTTCATCGCCCGCGACCCGGCGCGGCGCGACTTCGCCTACGAGAAGGTGCCCCTCGACGACCCTGCTGTCTACCGGCTGTTCGCCGACGGCCTGACCGAGGCGGTGTTCCAGTTCGAATCGCCGGGCATGCAGCGCATGCTGCGCGACGCCCGGCCGAGCCGGCTCGAGGACCTGATCGCGCTCAACGCGCTGTACCGCCCGGGGCCGATGGACCTGATCCCGAGCTTCGTCGCGCGCAAGCACGGGCGCGAGGCGGTCGAGTACCCGCACCCGCTCGTCGAGCCGGTGCTCGCCGAGACCTACGGGATCATGGTCTATCAGGAGCAGGTGATGCAGGTGGCGCAGATCCTGGGCGGCTACTCGCTCGGCGCTGCCGACCTGCTGCGCCGCGCGATGGGCAAGAAGAAGCCCGACGAGATGGCCAAGCACCGCGAGACGTTCCGCGCCGGCGCGGCGGCCAACGGCATCGCCGCGGCCAAGGCCGACGAGATCTTCGACCTGATGGAGAAGTTCGCCGGCTACGGCTTCAACAAGAGCCACGCCGCCGCCTACTCGCTGCTCGCGTACCACACGGCGTGGGTCAAGGTGCACCACCCGGCCGAGTTCTACGCGGCCAACATGACGATCGAGCTCAACGACACCGACAAGCTCAAGGTGCTGTGGCGCGACGCCCGGCGCTTCGGCGTCGAGTTCGAGGCGCCGGACGTCAACGGCGGGGTCTACCGCTTCGAGCCCGTCGGGCCGCGCCGCGTGCGCTACGGGCTCGGCGCGGTCAAGGGCACCGGGCAGGGCGCGATCGAGGCGATCGTCGCCGCGCGCAACGAAGGGGGCGCGTTCCGCAGTCTGTTCGACTTCGCCGCCCGCGTCGACCGCCAGCGCGTCAACAAGCGCGTCGTCGAGGCGCTCGTCAAGGCCGGCGCTTTCGACCGCCTGCACCCCGACCGCGCGGCGACGCTGGCCAGCGTCGGCCTGGCGTTCGACTGGGCCGAGACGCAGGCGGCCAACGCCCACCAGGCCGGGCTGTTCGACTTTGCCGACTCGCCTGCCGCCAGCACGCAGGAGCCGCCGCTGGTGGCCGCCGAGCCGTGGGGCGTGCGCGAGCGGCTCACGCTGGAGAAATCCGCGCTCGGGTTCTACCTTTCGGGCCACCTGTTCGACGCCCACGCCGACGAAGTGCGCCAGTTCGTGCGGCGGGCGATCGCCGACGTCGCCGACGCCCGCGAGCCGCAGCTGCTCGCCGGCATCGTCGGCGATCTGCGCATCGTCAACGGCCAGCGCGGGCGGGTGGCGATCTTCCGCCTCGACGACGGCAGCGACGCGATCGAGACCGCCGTCGCTGAGGAACTGCTCGACGAACACCGCGACCTGCTGCGCGAGGACGAGCTCGTCGTCGTCCAGGGCCGGGTGCAGCCCGACCGCTTCGGCGGCGGGCGGCGGCTCAACGCGATGCAGCTGTGGGACCTGGCCGGCGCGCGCTGCCGGTTCGCGCGCTTCCTGCGCGTGGCCGTCACCGGCGAGGCGCCGCCGGTGGCCGACCTGGTGCGCGAGTTCCCGCCACGGCGCGTGGCCACCGAGGACGGCGAGCTCGTGCAGGGGCTGCCGGTGCGGCTGCTGCTGAAGCGCGAGCGGGCGGTGGGGGAGGTCGACCTCGGCGACGCGGCGCGCATCTTCCCGAGCGACGCTGCGCTCGAGCGCTGGGCGCGCTGCGCGCAGGGCGGGGCGCGCGTCGTCTACGAAGCCGAGGCCGAGCTGCTGCACTGAGCCTAGATCCGGCAGTTGGGTGCGCCCGAGCGGGCCGTCATCGGGCGCGCTGGCAAGGCGCGAACCGCAGCGATGGCGCGTGCCATCGCGAGGATTCGCAACGCCGCCAGCGTGTTCGAGGGCGGCTCGATCGGGAGCGCAGCGTTGTCACCCAGGGGGTGACTGTCCGCGTGGGCGAAAACACCAAGCATGAGAGCAGGTTGCATGCGGGATCGAGCGGCCGACTGCCGGGTCTAGGCTGAGCTGCGGCGACCGTCGCGGACGGCCCGCGCTTGGGCCGCCCGCTGCGGGCTTCACTGCCTGGGTTCGGTCTTGGCGGCGGTCTTCGGCGCCGGCGCGGCGAAGGCGCTGCCGCCCACCGTCAGGCCGGCAGCCGAGAACTTGGCCGCGTTGCCGGGGCCCACGCCCTTGACGCGCACGACGAAGTCGTCCCAGCTCTTGAAGTCGCCCTTCTTGCGCTCGTCGAGGATGCGCTCGGACATCGCCGGGCCGATGCCCTTGATGCTCTCCAGTTCGGCCTGGCTGGCCTTGTTGATGTCGACCGCGGCCTGGGCGGCGAAGGTCAGCGCGGCGAACAGCAGGGCGGTGAGGGTGCGGATCATGGTCGGTTCTCCAGGTGACAGGGTTGTCGGGCAGCGGCCGGCGCCTTCGCTGGTGCTCGGGTGCCGGCCTGGAAGGCATTCTGTGGAGGCCACCGGCCGTTGACACTCGCCTCGAGGTGGGCACCCGGTCGAGGGAAGGCGGGCGATGCGCCGTGCGAAGATGCGCCCGCCCGCCGTGGGCCGGATCCGATGAACCAGAGCGCGAACGTCAAGCAGGTCCTGTGCGTCAAGTGGGGCACCGCCTACGGGCCCGAGTACGTCGACCGCCTCTACGGCATGGTCCGGCGCCACGTGAGCGGGCCGCTGCGCTTCGTCTGCCTGACCGACGACCGCCGCGGCCTGCGCGCCGAGGTCGAGGCGCACGACCTGCCCGAGCTCGGCGTGCCGCACCCGCAGCGCACGATGGGCAAATGGCGCAAGGTCGTGCTGTGGGGCCGCGAACTCGCCGGGCTCGCGGGGCCGGTGCTGTTCATCGACCTCGACTCGGTCATCGTCGGCGACCTCGACGGCTACTTCGCGTACGGCGAGCCCGGCGACGTGATCGTCGCGCGCAACTGGGCCAAGCCGATGCAGCGGCTCGGGCAGACGTCGGTGTTCCGCTTCCCCGTCGGCGCCCACCCGCACCTGCTCGACGACTTCCGCGCCGACCCGCAGGGCGTGGCCGACCGTTACCACTTCGAGCAGCATTACGTGACGAACGCGGTCACCGGCGGCGTCAAGTTCTGGCCCGAGGCGTGGACGCGCCACTTCCGGCTGCACTGCATGCGGCCGTTCCCGCTGAACTACTTCCTCCCGGCGCGGCTGCCGCGCGACGCGCGCATCGTCACGTTCCCCGGCGGCCCGAACCCCGACGACGTGATGGTCGGGCGCTGGAACAAGCGCGTGCCGCCCCACCGCGGGCGGCTCGAGCACCTGCTGGCGACGTGGCGCGGCCCGCGTGTGGACGACAGCCGCTGGCGGCACCTGCGCCGCTACGTGCTGCCGGTGCCGTGGATCGCCGAGCACTGGCGCGAGTGACCGCGGCACGGCGGTCGATGCGCCGTCACTCGCGCCAGTGCTCGGCCACCCAGGTGGCGGGTTCGATGTGCCGCCAGCGGCGGTTGCGCCGCCCGGCCAGCGCGTCGGGCGGGTTGACCTCGCCGTGGAAGACGACGATGCGCGTGCCCGCCGGCACCGTCGGCGCGCGCCACCAGTTCGTCGGCCACGGCGGGATGCAGTGGTACTTGAAGCTGCGGCACCACGCCGCCGGCCAGTAGGCGAGCTTGCCCTGGCGGTGCAGCACGTCCGACAGGAACGCCTGCTCGTTGCGGAAGCGCCGCCGCACCGCCTCGTGGGTGGCGCGGAACGTGGCCAGCACGTCCGGGTGGGCACCGATGCGGAAGCGGTAGACGGAGGAGTTGCCGGTCACGCGCCAGGGCCGCTTCCAGTCGTGGATGATCAGGAACTCGCCCGGGTGCTCGAAGAACGGCGTGATGTCGTCGACGATCACGACGTCCAGGTCGAGGAAGAGCGCCGTGCCGGCGAGGCCGTGCAGGTCGGCCTCGAACGTCGTCAGCTTCTTCCAGCCGCGCTCGGGGATGCCCTCGGGCAGCGCCAGCGGCGGGATCGGCAGGCACTGCACCTCGGGGCGCACGCCTTCGGCGCGGTCGGTCAGGCAGACGAAGCGGAAGGGCCCCTGCAGGTGGCGCGCGACCATGCCGTACAGGCGGTTCACGTACTCGGGGCCGTACTTCGTGCCCCACTTCATGCACAGCACGACGCGATCGCCGCCGCCGGCCGGCACGGCGGGTGTGCCCGTCCAGGGGGCCTCGCTCACGATGCCTTCGCCATCAGGCGCCCGGCCGCCCCGCGTTGCCGTGACTTCCGCCGAGGCCGGGCGGGGCGCAGCGCGGCCGTGGGGGCGCTCACAGCTCCTCCAGCCGCTGCAGCGGGAACGTGTCCCACCCGAGGCAGCTGGGGCACTGCCAGAAGTGCTGGTGGCCGAGGAAGCCGCAGCCGGCGCAGCGGTAGCGCTGCAGCGGCCGCGCCGCCAGCGCGACGGCCTCGCGCACGCCGGCGGCCGCGGCGTCGCTCCACGTCTCGCGCGGGGCGTCGAGCACCGCCAGCGCCGCCGACAGCGTCGGCTGCCGGCGCAGCAACTCGACCCAGCGCGCCGCCGAGGCGGCCGAGGGCTTCTCCTCGAGCGCGTCGAGCGCGCGCAGCAGGTCCAGCGTCGGGCGCTGCTGCGCCATCTCGAGCAGCCGCGCATGCGCCGCCGCCTTCTGGCCCGCGGACCTGGCGCAGCTGACGTAGTCGGGCAGCGCGAGGTCGAAGGCTTCGGGCTGGCGCTGTGCCAGCTCGTGGTAGGCGGCAAGCGCGCGTGCCGTGTCGCCGCCACGCGCCAGGCGCTGGGCGGCGAGCAGCAGCGGGCGCGGCGCGAGCGGCGCCGCCTCGCGTGCGCGCTGCAGCGCCGCGTCGGCCTCGTCGCGCTGGCCGCGGGCGTCGGCCTCGAGCGCGAGCTCGCACCAGTGGTGCGCGATGCGGCCGGCGAACGATCCGGTGCCGCTCTTCTCCAGGCGCATGGCGACCTCGGCCGCGGCGCGCCAGTCGTGCGCGCGCTCGTACAGCGCGAGCAGTGCCAGCCGCGCCTCGGTCTCGAACGGCGTGCCGTCGAGCGCGCGGTAGGCCTGCTCGGCGCGGTCGAACAGGCCTGCCTTCGCGAAGTCCTGCGCCAGCGCGTACTGCGCGCGGTCGCGTTCGGCAGCGGGCAGGTCGCCGCGCTGCAGCAGGTGCTGGTGCACGCGCACCGCGCGCTCGAACTCGCCGCGGCGGCGGAACAGGTTGCCGAGCGCGAAGTGCAGTTCGGTCGTGTCAGGGTCGTGCTGGACCGCCTCGATGAAGGCGTCGATCGCCTTGTCCTGCTGTTCGTTGAGCAGCAGGTTCAGGCCCTTGAAGTAGGCGCGCGGGGCGTCGCGCTGCTCGCGCCGCCACTGCCGGCCCTCGAGCCGCGAGGCCAGCCAGCCGAGCGCGAACGCGACCGGCAGGCCCAGCAGCAGCCACTGCAGGTCGAAGTCCATTCACACTGGGCCGGATGCCCGCGACAGCCCCCGGCAGCGGCGCGGTGCGGGCACGGTCGGGTGCGCGGCGGCGGGGGTGGGGATCAACGAAGCCGGCCCGGGTTCACAGGCCGTCGCGCGGCGGGTGGTCGGCGGTGCCGGCCGCGGCGCCGAGCGGCGCCGGCATCGGACCCGGCGAGCCGCCGCCTTCGGATTCGACGCGACGCGCGACGCGGCGGTGCCGCCACCAGCCCGGCACCATCGCCAGCACGCCGACCGCGCATCCGGCGCCGAACGCGACGAGCACGACGATCACCATCGGCGCGTGCCACTCGACGCCGAAGAACCATCGCACGACGGCGTCCTGCTGGTTGTTGAGCGCGAACGCGAACAGGGTGAAGAAGACGAGGGCTCGCAGGAGCCAGACGAGGGCGCGCATCGGCGCCGCATTCTAGGAGCGTCGACGCGCAGCGCCGACGGTGTCGTCAGTCGCCGGCGGCGGGCGGCGGCGCGTCGGCGGGCAGCCGGGCGTCGACGGCCTCGCGCAGCGCCTTGCCGGCCTTGAAGTGCGGCACCAGCTTCTCGGGGATCGGCACCTGTTCGCCGCTGCGCGGGTTGCGCCCGACGCGCGGCGGGCGGCGGCTGATCGAGAAGCTGCCGAAGCCGCGGATCTCGATGCGGTGGCCGCGCGCCAGCGCGTCGGTCATCGCGTCGAGGATCGTCTTGACGGCGAATTCGGTGTCGCGCTGCGTCAGCTGGCCGAACCGCTCGGCCAGTGCGGCGACGAGGTCACTGCGCGTCATCGTCGGGGGGCAGCCGAAGGCGCGACGCCGCCCGCCGGCGGCGAGCCGGCGGGCGCACGGTCGCGCGGGTCACTCGTTGCGGGTGTCGAGCTTGGCGCGCAGCAGCGCCCCAAGGCTCGTCGTGCCGGCCGTCTCGCGCTCGTTGGTCTGCGCCAGGCGCTGCATCGCCTCCTGCTGGTCGGCGGTGTCCTTGGCCTTGATCGACAGCTGGATCGAGCGCGTCTTGCGGTCGACGTTGACGATCATCGCCGTGACCTCGTCGCCTTCCTTCAGCACGTTGCGCGCGTCCTCGACGCGGTCGCGGCTGATCTCGCTGGCGCGCAGGTACCCGGTGACGTCGGGCGTGAGCTGGATCTCGGCGCCGCGGGCGTCGACGCTCTTGACCTTGCCGGTGACGATCGCGCCGCGGTCGTTCATCGTCGTGTAGGTCGCGAACGGATCGCCGTCGAGCTGCTTGATGCCCAGGCTGATGCGCTCGCGCTCGACGTCGACGCCGAGCACGACCGCCTCGACCTCCTGGCCCTTGCGGTAGTTGCGCACCGCGACCTCGCCGGGCTCGTGCCAGCTCAGGTCTGACAGGTGCACCAGCCCGTCGATGCCGGCGGCCAGGCCGACGAAGACGCCGAAGTCGGTGATCGACTTGATCGGGCCCTTGACGCGGTCGCCACGCTTGACGTTGGCGGCGAACTCCTCCCAGGGGTTGGGCTTGCACTGCTTCATGCCGAGGCTGATGCGGCGCTTGTCCTCGTCGATCTCGAGCACCATCACCTCGACCTCGTCGCCGAGCGAGACGACCTTGCTCGGCGCGACGTTCTTGTTCGTCCAGTCCATCTCCGAGACGTGGACCAGGCCCTCGATGCCGGGCTCGATCTCGACGAAGGCGCCGTAGTCGGCGATGTTGGTGACCTTGCCGAACAGGCGCGTGCCGGTGGGGTAGCGGCGCGCGACGCCGAGCCACGGGTCGTCGCCGAGCTGCTTCAGGCCCAGGCTGACGCGGTTCTTCTCGGCATCGAACTTCAGCACCTTGGCGGTGAGCTCCTGGCCGACCTGCACGACCTCGGTCGGGTGGCGCACGCGGCGCCAGGCCATGTCGGTGATGTGCAGCAGGCCGTCGATGCCACCGAGGTCGACGAAGGCGCCGTACTCGGTGATGTTCTTGACCACGCCGTGCACGATCGCGCCCTCGCGCAGCGTCTCGAGCAGCTTGGCGCGCTCCTCGCCCATCGACGCCTCGACGACGGCGCGGCGCGACAGCACGACGTTGTTGCGCTTGCGGTCGAGCTTGATGACCTTGAATTCCATCGTCTTGCCTTCGAACGGCGAGACGTCCTTGACCGGGCGGGTGTCGAGCAGCGAGCCGGGCAGGAAGGCGCGGATGCCGTTGACGAGCACCGTCAGCCCCCCCTTGACCTTGCCGTTGACGGTGCCGGTGACGAAGTCGCCCGACTCGAGCGCGTTCTCGAGCGCCATCCACGACGCCAGGCGCTTGGCCTTGTCGCGCGAGAGGATGGTGTCGCCGTAGCCGTTCTCGAGGGCGTCGATCGCCACCGCGACGAAGTCGCCGACCTGGACCTCGACTTCGCCCTGGTCGTTCTTGAATTCGTCGATCGGGATGTAGGCCTCGGACTTCAGGCCGGCGTTGACGACGACGTAGTTGTGCTCGATGCGCACCACCTCGGCCGAGATGACTTCGCCGGCGCGCATGTCGCGCTTGCGCAGGCTCTCCTCGAACAGGGCGGCGAACGATTCGCCGCCGGCGGCGGTGGCGGTCTGGGTCTGGGACATTCGGTTTCCTGAGGGCCGGCGGGGCGGATGCGGCGGGCCGGCGGTGGCTGCAACCGGGGTTGCGGGTTGGGGTTGACAATCCCGGCGGCTCGGTGCGTCGGACGACGCGGCAGGGGAACCACCGGACCGGTGGCCGCCGGCGGCGGCCGCCCGACGCGTCGTCGGGGCGATTCGCTTCAGCCGAACGGCCTGCGCTGCGCCCACCAGGCCAGCACCTGCGCGACCGACTGGTCCACGCCGAGTGCCGAGTTGTCGAGCAGCATCGCGTCCTCGGCGGGCTTCAGGGGGGCGACGCTGCGGTTGCGATCCCGCTCGTCGCGCGCCTCGAGGTCCGCTCGAAGGTCTTCGATTCTAGCAGCAATGCCCTTTTCGGCGAGCTGCCGGTGGCGGCGCTCGGCGCGCCGGGCGGCGCTGGCGGTCAGGAAGACCTTCAGCGCGGCGTCGGGGAAGACGACGGTGCCCATGTCCCGCCCGTCGGCCACCAGGCCCGGCGGGCGGCGGAACGCGAGCTGCAGGTCGTGCAGCGCCTGGCGCACCTCGGGCAGCGCCGAGATGCGCGATGCCGTCGAGCCGACGACCTCGAGCCGCAGCTCGGCGCTGACCTCGGTGCCGTCGAGCCACAGCCGGTCGCCGTCGAACCGCAGGTCGAGCCGGCGCGCCAGGGCCGCGAGCGCTTCGCCGCTGGAGGTGTCGACCTGCCGGCGCATCGCCGCCAGCGCGAGCGCGCGGTACAGCGAGCCCGAGTCGAGCTTGTGGTAGCCGAGCGCGGCGGCGACCGCGGTGGCCAGCGTCCCCTTGCCGGAGGCGGTCGGGCCGTCGATCGTGATCACCGGCACGTGCGCCGGCTCGGTGCGCGCGAGCGCGAACAGCGCCTCGAAGTAGTCGGGGAACGTTTTGCCGACGCAGCGCGGCTCGAGGATGCGCACCGGCACCGGCGGCGTGGCGCCGGCCAGCGGGTTGAACGCGGCCAGCGACAGGCACATCGCCATCCGGTGGTCGTCGTAGGTGTGGATCGCCGCGGCGCGCCACTGGCGCGGCGGCGTGACGCGGATGAAGTCGGCGCCGGCCTCCACGGCGGCGCCGAGCTTGCCGAGCTCGGCGGCCAGCGCGGCGATGCGGTCCGTTTCCTTTACGCGCCAGCTGGCGATGTTGGCGATCGTCGACGGCCCGTCGGCGTAGAGCGCCATCACGGCGAGCGTCATCGCCGCGTCGGGGATGTGGTTGGCGTCGAGCGTGATCGCCCTGAGCGGCCAGGCGCCGCGCCGCACCACGACGCGGCCGGGTTCGGTGACGACGTCGGCTCCCATCGCCACAGCGGCGTCGACGAAGCGCAGGTCGCCCTGGATCGAGTCGCTGCCCACGCCCTCGACGACGACGGGGTCGGCGGTGGCGGCAATGGCGCCGAGGGCGACGAAGTACGACGCCGACGAGGCGTCGCCCTCGACCCAGATCTCGCCCGGCGTGCGGTAGAAGCTGCCGGCGGGGATCGTGAAGCGCTGCCAGCCCTCACGCCGCACCGCGATGCCGAAGCGTGCGAGCAGGTTCAGCGTGATCTCGACGTAGGGCTTGGAGATCAGCTCGCCGACGACTTCGACGACCACGTCGGCGGCGTCGGCGGCCAGCGGCAGCGCCAGCAGCAGCGCGCTCAGGAACTGGCTCGAGACGTCGCCGCGCACGCGGATCGGGGCGTCGGTGGCCAGGCGCCCGCCCGCCGCGCCGGCCACCGCGAGCGGCGGGAAGCCCTCGCTGCCGAGGTAGCGGACGTCGCAGCCGAGCGGGCGCAGGGCGTCGACGAGGTCGCCGATCGGCCGCTCGTGCATGCGGGGCACGCCCGCGAGCTCGAAGCGCCCGCCCTGGCGCGCGGCGAGCACGGCGAGCGCCGCCGCGAGCGGGCGCATCGCGGTGCCGGCGTTGCCGAGAAAGAGGCGCGCTTCGTGCACGGCGAGCCGGCCGCCCAGGCCACCGACGCGCGTCACGCCGCCCTCGCGATCGACGGTGCAGCCGAGCGCGCGCAGCGCGTCGAGCATCACCGCGGTGTCGTCCGAGTCGAGCAGGCCGTGGACGGTGGTCGTGCCCGCGCCGAGGCCCGCGAGCAGCAGCACCCGGTTGGAGATGCTCTTCGAGCCCGGCAGGCGCACCGTGCCGGCGGCGCCGGTCAGCGGCGGCAGGTCGAGGAACGGGATCGCGTACATCGCGTGGTGCGGCGGCGCGCGGCCGTGCTCAGCGCCCGGACGAACGCGGCGTGGCGCCCATCTGCCAGTTCGCGCGGCCCTCGGAAGCGCCGCGGATCAGGTCCTCGAGCGCTTCGGCGTTGCCCGAGCGCATGACGTGCTCGAAGGCGTCCAGCGCGTGGCGGAAGCGCTGCGACTGCTTCAGGATCTCGTGCCGGTTGGCGACCAGGATGTCTCGCCACACCGCCGGGTCGCTGGCCGCGATGCGCGTGAAGTCGCGGAACCCCGGCCCGGCGAGCGAGAGGTAGTCCGCCCCCGCCGGCTGGCGCGAGACGGCGTGGAAGTAGGCGAACGCGAGCAGGTGCGGCAAATGGCTGACGGCGGCGAACGCGGCGTCGTGGTTCTCGGCCGTCATCTTCAGCACCTGGGCGCCGATCGCCGACCAGACGTCGGTGGCCTTGCGCACCAGCTCGGGCGAGGTCTGCGGCAACGGGGTGAGGATGACCGGCCGGCCGGCGTACAGCTGGGCGTCGGCATGCTGGATCCCCGCCACTTCCTTGCCCGCGATCGGGTGCGCCGGCACGAACGACGCCACCCGCTCGCGCAGCGCGCGCCGCGCGGCGTCGACGACGTCGCGCTTCGTCGAGCCGACGTCCATCACCAGCAGCTCGGGCTCGACGAGGTGGCGGATCGCGCGCAGCGTCGTCTCGGTGGCCGCCACCGGCACCGCGAGCAGCACGATGTCGGAGCCGGAGACCGCCAGCAGCGCCGACTCGGCGGCGACGTCGATCACGCCGAGCCGGCGCGCGATCTCGGTCGTCGTCGGCGACTTGCTGTAGCCGACGATGCGCTTGACGAGCCCGGCGCGGCGCAGCGCCAGCGCGAACGAGCCGCCCATCAGGCCGCAACCGATGACGCCCAGTTGCCGG
Source organism: uncultured Burkholderiaceae bacterium (assembly GCA_938022295.1). Lineage (GTDB taxonomy): Bacteria > Pseudomonadota > Gammaproteobacteria > Burkholderiales > Burkholderiaceae_C > Calidifontimicrobium. The sequence continues at coordinate 740 of CALIDR010000118.1, read as the reverse complement.
AACATCAGTGCACGTCGAGCGGGTACGTGCCGAGCAGCTTGAAGAACGCGCACTCGGCGCGCAGGGCCTTCAGCGCGGCGTCGACGTGCGGCTCGTCGGGGTGGCCCTGGAGGTCGATGTAGAAGTAGTACTCCCACTGCCCCGAGCGCGCCGGGCGCGATTCGAAGCGCGTCATCGACACCCCGTGCGCCTTCAGCGGCACCAGCATGTCGTGCACCGCGCCGGGCCGGTTGGCCACCGAGACGACGAGGCTCGTGCAGTCGTGGCCCGACGCGCGCGGCGCCGGGTGGCGGTCGGGGTGGGTGACGATCGCGAACCGCGTGCGGTTGTGGGCGTCGTCCTGGATCGCCGGGGCGACCACGTGCAGGCCCCATTCGCTGGCCGCGCGCTCGCTCGCGATGGCGGCCAGCGCCGCATCCTGCGCCGCCAGCCGCGCCCCTTCGGCATTGCTGGCCACCGGCCGCCGCTCGACCGACGGCAGGTGGTTCGACAGCCAGCCGTGGCACTGCGCGAGCGCCTGCGGGTGCGCGCACACGGCCACGATGCCCTCCAGGCCGTTCTCCCGCCGCAGCAGGTTGTGGCGCACGTTGAGGCTCGTCTCGCCGATGATGAACAGCGGCGTGGTCAGGAACAGGTCCAGCGAGCGCGCGACGACGCCCTCGGTCGAGTTCTCGACCGGCACGACACCGAAGTCGGCGGCACCGGCGGTGGTGGTGCGGAACACCTCGTCGATGCTCGCG
>CALIDR010000117.1 GCA_938022295.1 uncultured Burkholderiaceae bacterium | reverse complement strand
CAGTTCGCCGTCGACGGCGAACCAGTCGCGCCCGCTGCGCAGCGACGTCTTCAGCGCACCGGCCGTCGGCGCGTGCACGCGCAGCGGCTGGCCGCGCGGCCACTCGACGGCGCGCACCGGCGCCGCCGCCTCGCCCTGCGGCGCCATCAGCCGCCCCAGCGCGTGCACCGCGGCCAGCGCGTCCTCGGGGTCTTCGAGCAGCCACGTCGCGTCGGGCGGCGGCTCGCCGAGGAAGGGCAGCGCCTTGAGCACCGCCGCCAGGTGCGCGCGTTCGGCGTCGAGCGCGCGCTCGGTGGCCAGGCCGATCCCGCCGTGCAGCGTCAGCAGCCGCGCGCGGCCGCTGCCGGGCACGAGCAGCGGGCCGAAGTCGCCGAACGGCCGCACCGCCAGCTGCAGCTGCAGCGCGTCGCCGCGCGGCTGCAGCTGCGCCACCAGGCGGGCGTCGCTCGGCACCGGCTCGCCGGCCTCGGCGTCGCTGTGCAGCACGAAGTGGCCGGCGAGCACGCGCAGCGCGGCGTCGAGCTCGGCGCGCGCGGCCACCGGCACCGCCCAGCGCTTGGCCACCAGCTCGGCCACCCGGCGCTGCGCCGGCGTGATGCGGATCAGCCGCGCGCGCTCGGGGGCCTCACGCACGACGCGCAGGCCGTCGCGCTTCTCGGCCTCGGCGTCGCGGGCGTCGTAGTCGGTCGGCGCGTGGTGCTCGAGCTCGGGCGGCGCGGCGGCGAGCAGCGGGTCCTCGAGCTCGAACACGAAGCACTCCGCGGCCTCGCCGCCCGCGGCGCCCGGCATGCGCTGCCGGTGCACGTGCATCACCGGCAGGCTCTCGCGCAGGTCGACCGCCACTCCCGGCGCGTCGGCGAGCTCGAGCGCCGGGTGGCCCACCAGCGCCTGCACCGCGCCGGCGAGGTCGAGCGAGACCTCGGTGGCGCGGTAGCGCGACGTGCGCAGGCACCGCGCCACCGCGGCGTCGCGCGGGTCGAGCCGCTCGCGGCGCTTCAGTTGCAGCAGCGACAGCGGCTTCGGCCGTCCGCGGCCGGTGGCCGGCGGCTCGAAGGCCTGCAGGTCGAACGGCCGCGCCTCGGCGTCGAGCGCGAGCCGCCAGCGCAGCGTCTGCAACGGCGACGCGGCGGTGGCCGCGCGCCCGTCGCCGAGGGCGACGATGGCCGCCAGCGCGTCGCGCCACGCGGCCTGCGCCGGCGCGTAGAACCGCACCGGCCAAGGGGGCCCGGCGTCGGCCGGACGCGGCGGCACCGGCAGCCCGAGCCGTTCGCAGGCCTGGCCGATCAGGTCGGCCTTCCACGGCAGGCCTCCGCGGTGCAGCGCGGCGACGAGCGCCTCGACGCCGGCGGCCGTCCAGCCCCGCGGCCGGTGGTCCAGCCACGCGGCGAGCAGCAGGCGGTCGGCCTCGCGGTCGGCGTCGAGCGCCTGCGCAAACGGCCCGCGGGCTGCGGGCGTCGGCTCGAACGCCCCGGGCTGGACGCGCGCGTCGCCGAGCCGCACCGCCAGCGCGTGCGCCCAGCGGCCCCAGGCGTCGTGCACGCCGGGCTGGCGCGAGCCCGACTCGGAGACGCACAGCTTGCGCGCCGTCGTCCAGGCCCGCGCGTCGGGCTGCGCCAGCAGGGCCAGGGCATACCACTGCAGCAGCCGCTGCGGCGCCAGGTTCCTGCGCCGGCCGAGCTCGGCGGCGAGCGCCTTCAGCGCCGGCGCGAACGCCTCGGCGGCCTCGGGGAAACGGCCCTCGTGCGCGAGCGCGGCGGCGTCGAACAGCGGGCGGAACGCCGCACAGCCGGGGTCGTCGGCGAGCGCGCGGCGCATGCCCGCCGCGTCGCCGCGTTGCAGGCGGCGCTCGGCCACACTGAGCTTGAGCTGGGCCGGCACCGCGGCAGGACCCGCGTCGAGTGCGGCGTCGACCCACGCCGCGAGCGCCGGGCGGCGGTCCAGCAGGCCGTGGCGGTCGAGTGCCACCAGCAGCCCCCACCGCAGGTCGGCCTGCACGCGCTCGAGCAGGCCCATCGCGTGCAGGTCGTCGAGCGCCTGGCCGACGGCGCCTGCCGACGCCGCGCGGCCGAGCACCCGCTCCGACAGGCGGTTGTACGTGGCCGCGTCGACGCCGAGCAGCACCAGCCGCGCCAGCGCGACCGCCTCGCCGTCGTCGCGCACCTCGGCGTGCCAGGGGTCGCGATCGGGGGTGCCGACGCCGCCGCCGGCCGCCCAGATCCACACCCGCCACCAGCCGGCGGCCTCGGGCCGCGCCAGCAGCGCGGGCAGCCGCTCGCGCGCCGCCGCCGCATCGGCCAGCCAGCCTTCGCCCTCCGGGACGGTCACCCGCCCCTCGCCCGCCAGCCGGTGCAGCGCCGCCGCGGTGTCGGGCACCGTGAACCCCTGTCCGCCGGCGCGCCGCCAGCCCAGGCCCTTCAGCAGCGTCGTCAGCGGCGTCTTGCCGCGCCGCCAGCCGCCGAGCGCGAGCGCGTCGAACACGGTCCGGGCATCGGCGGGGTCGACGTCGGCGGCGCGCGCCCGCGCCTCGTCGTCGGCCGCGGTGGCGGAGGGCTCGGCGCGCGCGGTGCCGCGCGTCGGATCGAACGGCCGGCCGTGGATGTCGACGTAGTGGATCGGCCTCTTGCGGGACATCGAGGAAGTTGCGCGCGACGGGCGCGGTGACGGGCCAGGATGGTAACGACCGCCGCGCCGTCACCTCCGCTTACACGCGCGGGGCGATCGAACGCGGCCACGCGCTCAATCGCCGCCGGGGGCGGCCGATACCCCCGGCAAGCCGCCGGCGGCGGCGCAGACCACGGGGTCTGCCAGCGCCGGCGTGCAGCGCTGCGGCGGTGCCCACGCATCGCGTCGCGCCGACCCGTCGTCGGCCTGCCCGCCGCTCGCCCTGCGTCGCCCCGCTGCCCCGTCGCGTGCCCGCGCGCGGCGGGCACTCCCGGCCATGTCGCGAAACCCGAGACCGATGAACTCCGCCCTCGCCCCGACTCGCCCGACCGCCCGCGCGGCACTGGCGGCCCTGTGCCTGGCCCTGGCGGCCTGCGGCGGCGGGGGCGACCCGCCCGAGCCCGCGCCGTCCGCCTCCCTGGCGGCGCCGACCGGGGAGGCCGCTTCCCCGGCGCGCGAGCGCGCCGCCACCACGCCGGCCGACGGCGGCACCCCCGACCCCGCGTTCGAACGCGCCGGCGCCGACGACACCCGGCCCGCCGCCGCCACGCTGCGCATGAGCGAGGCCGCCGCGTTCCGCCTCCTCCAGCAGGCGAGCTTCGGCCCGACGCCGGCGACGCTGCAGCGCGCGCGCGAACTCGGCCGCCAGGGCTGGATCAGCGAGCAGTTCCAGGCCCCGTGGACGCCGCTGGCCAGGACGGTCGAGGCGCGCTGGCAGGCGCGGCTCAAGACCGACCCGACGCTGCGCCCCGACCGCCGCGACATCCTCGACGCCTGGTGGAAGGAGGCGCTGGCGAGCGACGCCCAGCTGCGCTGGCGCGTCGCCTACGCGCTGTCGCAGATCTTCGTCGTCTCGCTCGACACCCAGCGCTCGTTCGGCGACGCGCTCGGCTACGCCGACTACTACGACACGCTGGCGCGCCACGCCTTCGGCAACTACCGCCAGCTGCTCGAGGCCGTCGCGCTGCACCCGGCGATGGGGCGCTACCTGTCGCACCTGGGCAACCAGAAGGCCGACGACCGCACCGGCCGCGTGCCCGACGAGAACTTCGCGCGCGAGGTGATGCAGCTGTTCTCGATCGGCCTCGTCGAGCTCGAGGCCGACGGCCGGGCGCGCCTGGACGCCCACGGCCAGCCGATCCCGACCTACGGTCCCGACGACGTCGCCGCGCTCGCACGCGTCTTCACCGGCTGGAGCTGGGACTGCCGCGACGGCCTCACGCGCCGCTGCTTCAACCTGAAGTCCCCGCCCGACATCCGCGCCGGCATGCGGCGCATGGCGGCGTACCCCGAGTTCCACAGCACCGAGGAGAAGCGCTTCCTCGGCACCGCGGTCGCGCCGCAGGCGGCCGCCGACCCGCAGGCGTCGCTGCGCGCGGCGCTCGACACGCTGGCCGCGCACCCCAACGTCGGCCCCTTCGTCGGCCGCCAGCTGATCCAGCGCCTGGTCACGAGCAACCCGAGCCCGGCCTACGTCGCCGCGGTGGCGGCGGCGTTCGCCGACAACGGCCGCGGCGTGCGCGGCGACCTGCGCGCCGTCGTGCGCGCCGTGCTCACCCACCCCGAGGCGCGACAGGCCAGCGGCGACGGCAAGGTGCGCGAGCCGGTGCTGCGCCTCGCGTCGTTCGCGCGCGCGTTCGGCGTGCGCTCGAGCTCGGGCGAGTACCGCGTGCCGTACGTGGAGGCACCCACGCTGTCGATCGGCCAGCAGCCGTTCCGCGCGCCGTCGGTGTTCAACTTCTACCGGCCCGGCTACACGCCGCCCGCCGGCCGGGTGGCCGAGGCCGGCCTCGTCGCCCCCGAACTGCAGATCGCCGACGACACGTCGGTGGCGGCCTACGTGCGCGCGATGCGCAGCGCGATCGAAGGCGGCTTCGGCGCCCCCGACGCCGCCACCCAGCGCCGCGACATGCAGTTCGACTTCGCTGCCGAGCACGCGCTGGCGCACGACGCGCCGGCCCTCGTGCGGCACGTGTTCGCGCGCCTGCTGCCCGGCGGCGCGGCGCCGCCCGCGCACGCGGCGCTGGCGCGCGAGGTCACCGCCGCCGTCGAGACGATCGCGCTGCCCGCGCTGAACAAGGCGGGCACCAACCAGGGCGCGATCGACCGTGCCCGGCGCGACCGCGTGCGCGCCGCGCTGCTGCTGACCGTGGCCGCGCCCGAATACATCGTCCAGAAGTAGGCCCCGCCATGCACGTCGTCACCGCCCCCGCCTCGCGGCGCCTGTTCCTGCGCCACGCCGCCGCCCTCGCCACTCTGGGCGGCGGCGCGCCGCTGGCGCTGAACCTGAGCCTGCTCTCCAGCGCCGCGGCGCAGACCGGCGGCGAATACCGCGCGCTCGTGTGCCTGTTCCTGCGCGGCGGCAACGACGCCTTCAACACCGTGCTGGCCACCGACGCGGCGAGCTGGTCGGCCTACACCGCCACCCGCGGCGGCAGCGGTACCGCGGCGATCGCCCTGCCCGCCGCCGGCACGCCGCGCGACCCGGCCGCCGCCGGGCTGCCGGCGCGCCTGGGCGGCGTGGTGCCGATCCGCCCCGCGAACCCGCAAGGGCGCAGCTACGCGCTGCACCCGGCGCTGGCGGCGCTGAAGCCGCTGTTCGAGGACCGCAAGCGCCTTGCGGTGGTGGCCAACGTCGGCCCGCTCGCGGCGCCGACGGCGAAGGCCGACCTCGCGCGGCCGACGCACCCGCTGCCGCCACGCCTGTTCTCGCACAACGACCAGCAGAACCTCTGGCAGGCGATGGCACCCGAGGGCGCGAGCCGCGGCTGGGGCGGGCGCATGGGCGACCTGCTGGCCGCCGCCAACGGTCACGCGCTGTTCACCGCCGTGTCGACCAACGGCCGGCCGACCTGGGCCAGCGGCACGCAGGTGCGGCCGGTGGCGGTGTCGGCCGCCGGCGCGATCCGCTACGGCGTCGACCCCGACGGCAGCGTGTTCGGCTCGGCCGCGGTGGGCGACGCGCTGCAGCGCATCGGCGCGCGCCAGCGCAGCGCCAACCGCATGGAAGCCGACCACGCCGACATCGCGCAGCGCGCGATCGCGACCCAGGCTGCGCTCGCCGCGGTGCTGCCGCCGGCCACCGATGCGCGCTGGGCCGGCGCCGGCGCGGCCGGCAGCGCCGCCTCGCTGCAGTACCGCAGCCCCGACGGCGGTGCCGCGCGCCCGAACCCGCTCGCCGAGCGGCTGCAGACGGTGGCGCGCGTGATGGCCGCGGCCGCCGGCGGCGCGCTGGCGGTGCGGCGGCAGGTGTTCTTCGTCGAGCTCGAGGGCTTCGACACCCACGACGACCAGAACGCCGATCACGCCGAGCTGCTCGCCCAGCTCGCGCACGGCATCGTCTACTTCGACGCCGTGCTCGGCGCGCTCGGCCTGCGCGAGCGGGTGGTGCTGTTCACCGCCTCCGACTTCGGCCGCACGTTCACGAGCAACGGCGACGGCACCGACCACGGCTGGGGCGCGCACCACTTCGTGCTCGGCCCGGCGCTGGCCGGCGGCGACATCCACGGCCGCTTCCCGACGCTGGGGCTGAAGAACGCCACCGGCAACCGCTTCGACAGCAGCCCCGACCAGCTGCACAACGGCGTGCTGCTGCCCGGCCTGGCGGTCGACCAGATGGCCGCCGCCTTCGGCCGCTGGATGGGGCTGAGCGCCGCGCAGACGCGCGACGTGCTGCCGAACCTCGCGCGCTTCGACGGCCAGGCACCGGCGCCGGTGGCCTGAGCGTCGCCGGCTGCGGCGCCAAGCCCGGGCTCGAGCCGCTGGATCTCAACCTGATGGAAGCTTGCCGCGCGGGGCAGATCGCGCTGAGCGGCGACGGGTCGAAGAACGGCCTCGTCGCCCCTTCAACGTGACCCCGGCCACCCGGAGCCGGCGCATCCACCTTGCCGCCGGTGGCGCGAAGGGCGAGGTCGAGCGCCCGCCCTGGCACGGTGGTCGCGACAGCTCGGGCCGGTGCCCGCGATGGCTCGCCGTGACCCGCGCCGAGCCGGCACCGTTCGGCCGCAAGGCCCCGTCGCTTCGGCGGTCAGTTCGTGCGGCGGGTCGAGGTTCGCCTAGCGCCGGACTTGGGGGGCCCGCTGCGCTCCGACAGCTTGCCGGTGACGTACTTGTGGAGCACGCTGGCGATCAGCGTCTGGTATGGCATCCCCTCTTCCAGCGCCTTGGCCTGAATGCCGAGGAGATCCATCGAGGACAGACGGATGTTCACGCGCCTGTCCTTTATGGCGGTCGCCCTGGCGGCGGCGCGCAAGCGCTGCAGTTCGGCCTTGCCCGCACTGGGCTTCAACCTGCCCGACTCGTAGGCCTCGAGCACCTCGAGTTCGTAAGGGTCCGGCTTAGACATCTTCGTCCTCCCTGGCGACGAAGTCGCGGGTCGCCTTGCGGCTGGGGATGATCGTCTTCAGGAAGAAGTGGTCGACTTCCTCGACGAATGGGACGAGGTATGCGTACCGAAAGACTTCGACGACCATGACCTTCTGGCGGGGGTACTGCTTCGGATTCGGATGCGGCACCACGTCGAGCAGCGCACCGGCTTCGACAGCGACGGTGATTTCCTCGAAGGAGATGCCGCGTTCGACCTTGAGCTTGGCATTCTTCTCGGGTAACCACCGAAACGGCTTCACGACCCGGGATCATACCGGCGCGTCCGCGCGATGCGTGTGCCTTCTGTCATCGACGCCGGCTGCGCGCGCACGAGCATCCGGCACCCCGACCGCCGGAGCCCCTTTTGCTCCGCCCCGGCCGCCCTCAGCCCCCGCCTTCGGCCTCCGGCTCCAGCCCGAGCTGCCGCCACAGGAAGTCGTACGAGATCGGCGTGCGCCCCTGCGCCGCGGCCTGCGAGACCTCCCGGGCGGCGTACGAACGCAGCAGGCCCTTGACCCGCTCGAGCCCCGCCGGCGTGGCCGCGGCCTGCCGCGGCGTGCGATCGCCCAGCGCGGGAATCGGCTCGTCGGCCCAGTTCGCGTAGGTGCGCTGCAGCACCTCGGCGACCGCCTCGCCCAGCGCTTCGGGCGACAGCTTCGCGCCGCCCTCGTCTTCCGCGGCCTCGGCGTCGAGCGCAGCTTCGAGCGCCTTCTCGCTCGTCGGGTCGACGACTTCGCGCGCCAGGTGCTGCACGGCCTCGCCGGCCACCGCCTCGAACCACGCCCGGCCCTCGTCGGCCAGGCGCTGCGTGCGGTAGAACACCTCGAGCCGCCCGCCCTTCGTCTGGCCGATCGCGGCCAGGCTGCGCGTCGGGCCGTCGCCGCCGGCCTCGCGCCGCCAGCCGCTGGCGGCGTCGCCGGTCACGTCTGGCGAGGCGGCCAGCGCCGCCGCGAGCGCGGCCTCGTCGACGACCCGGTAGTGGTCGGTGACGAGCTGCAGCGGCTCGCCGGTGAGCGCGTCCACGAGCGGCGGCAGGCGCGCCGGCAGCGCGTACTGGCACAGCCACTGCTCGACGATGCAGTAGCCCAGCATCAGCGGCACGTCCTGCGGGTGCCAGTCTTCGGCCATCTCGGCACGCGCGGCGGCGATCGCCTCGCCCTCACGCAGCGGCGAGAACGGGTACAGCGCGCCCGACAGCTGCCAGCCCCCGTCCATCGGCAGCAACCGCGCCCCCACCAGCAGCCCGGGCTGCATCGTGCGCGACGCGGTGCGCTCGCCGACCACGCGCGGCGGCGCGTCGGTGTCCAGCGCGTCGGCCAGCGTGACGCTCTCGCCGGGCCGCACCGCCGTCACCGTGTACAGCCGCAGCGGCTCGCGCGCCAGCGCTTGCAGCCACTCGCGCTGGGCCGGCGTGAGCGGCGGGCCCCCGGGGCCGAGCAGCAGTTCCGGCACGTCGACCCACTTGCCGTGCACCTGCATCTGCCCGCCCGCGAGCTGCCATTCCGTCAGGTTGAGATGCAGGACCTCGCGCACCTCGGGCGACAGGTCTTCGGGCTCGCAGGCGTCGTCGTCGTCGGGCCAGAGGTCCCACAGCAGATCGTCGAGCGCCGCCGCGAACGCCTTGCGGTGGTACTGCTGCAGCCACCCCAGCGCACGCCCGACGGCGCCCTCGTCCGGCGCCGGCGCCGCCGCGGCCGCCTCGTCCAGGCGCAGGTGGCAGTGCTTGTACTTCTTTCCGCTGCCGCAGGGGCAGGGGTCGTTGCGGCCGGGTTTCATCGGCAAGGCTTGCTGGCGAGGTGCTGCATCATCGGCGATTCGCGATGGGCGTCGCGCCGCAGCGGCGCCTGCGGAGGTGCGCGCGGGAGCTCAGACTGGATCATGAGGCGCACTGGCCAAGGCGGGCCGCGCCTTTCCTGCCAGAACATCGACTTGCGGGCAATCGAGGTGCCCACGCCGCGGTCGTCGTCGGTG
>CALIDR010000116.1 GCA_938022295.1 uncultured Burkholderiaceae bacterium | reverse complement strand
CGCGCCGGCGCGTGCCCGCGTCGAAGCCGTGCTCGGGGCCACCGCGCCGGCGTCGATCGTCGTCGACGGGTTCGACGCGATGTACTGGCACTTCCGCCACCTGCAGGGCCACGAGGCGTGGGCGGTCGACGGCGGCTTCATCGAGCGCTACCGGCCGCCGCTCGGGCCAGGCGTGGCGCAGCGCTTCGCGTGGTCCAAGACGGTGACCGACGCGCAGTACGCTGCCGCGGTCGCGTTCCGCCGCCGCCTGCGCGCGCACCTGGACGACCTGCTCGGCCGCGATGGCGTGCTGCTGCTGCCGACGATGCCCGACGTCGCGCCGCTGGCGAGCGAGCCGGAGTCGGCACTCGAGGACTACCGCAACCGCGCGATCCGAATGCTCTGCATCTCGGGGCTGACCGGCCTGCCGCAGCTGTCGCTGCCGCTGGCCACGCGCCTGGGCGCGCCGCTGGGGCTGTCGCTGCTCGGCCCGGCCGGCAGCGACCGCAGCCTCGTGCAGCTCGCCGAGCGGATCGCCGCGGCAGCCTGAGCAGCCTCAGGCCGACTCCAACTGCACGCGCACCGGGACTGGCAGGTGGACGACCTCGCAGTCCTCGGTCGCCGCGCGGCGCTCGACGACGACGAAGTCACCGTCGTCGAGCGCGATCAGGCCGTGATGCCAGGTGCCCGCGTGCAGCGTGAACGCCTGGCCGCCGCCGACGACGAAGGCCGCCAATGTCGCCGGGTCGGGCGCGTCGTCGCCGAGTGCGACGACGACGAGGCACCGTGCGCCGGCCAGCGGCACGAAGGTCTGCGTGCCGAGGCGGTGGCGCTCGAGCACCTGCCACGGCCCCTGCGCCGGCTGCGCGCGTGCGCGGAACACCGCCAGGCACGGCGCGCCGCCGTCGGCCGTCAGCGCGAGCGCGCCGAAGCCGTCGAGGCGAGCGCTGGTGCCGGCGTTGATCGGCGCGCCGGGCGCCTGCGCCGTCGGGTCGACGACCCAGCCGTACGGCGCGAACGCGTCGGCCGCGATCGGCCTGGCGATCAGCGTGGTCGGGCTCACGCGATGCCGGCGCGCGCGAGCATCGCGTGCAGCAGCACGTTCGCGCCGGCGGCCAGGTGCTCGGGCTTGGCGTCCTCGATCTCGTTGTGCGAGATGCCGTCCTTGCACGGCACGAAGATCATCGCCGTCGGCGCCGTGCGCGCGACGTAGACCGCGTCATGCCCCGCGCCGCTGACGACGTCGATGCACGACAGGCCGGCGCGCCGTGCGCCCTGGCGCACCCATTCGACGAGCTCGGCGTCGAACGGCTGCGGCGGGAATTCCACGACGGGGTTCACGTCGACCGTGATGCCGGCCCGCGCCACCTCGCATGCCGCGGCGCGCAGCGCCGCGTCCATCCGCCCGAGGCCGGCGTCGTCGGCGTGGCGGAAGTCCACCGTCAGCCGCACCCGGCCCGGGATCACGTTGCGCGAGTTCGGGAACACGTCGAGGCAGCCGACGGTGCCGCGGCCGTGCGGCTGCTCGGCCATCGCGATCGCGTTGACGCGCTGCACGAGCTCGGCGGCCACGAGCAGCGCGTCGCGGCGCAGCGGCATCGGCGTCGGCCCGGCGTGCGCTTCCATACCGGTCACGGTCACGTCGTACCAGCGCTGGCCGAGCGCGCCGGTGACGGCGCCGATCGTCACGCCCGCGTTCTCGAGCACCGGGCCCTGCTCGATGTGGGCCTCGAAGTAGGCGTCAAAGCGCGGCGCGCCGTCGGCCACCGCGGCCGGCGCGTCGCCGGCGTGGCCGATCGCCCGCAGTGCGTCGCGCACGCTGACGCCGTCGCGGTCGGTGGCTGCCAGTGCGTGCTCGAGGCCGAACGCGCCGGCGTAGACGCCCGAGCCCATCATCACCGGGACGAAACGCGAGCCCTCCTCGTTGGTCCACACGCAGACCTCGAGCGGCGCGCGCGTGCGGATGCCGGCGTCGTTCAGCGTCGCGAGCACCTCAAGGCCGGCGAGCACGCCGTAGTTGCCGTCGAACTTGCCGCCGGTGGGCTGGGTGTCGATGTGGCTGCCGGTGGCCACCGCCGGCAGCGTGTCGTCGCTGCCGGCGCGGCGCGCGAACAGGTTGCCGATCGCGTCGACGCGCACCGTGCAGCCGAGCTCGCGCGCCCACTGGAGGAACAGTTCGCGGCCCTGGCGGTCCAGGTCGGTGAGCGCAAGGCGGCACACCCCGCCGCGCGGGGTGGCGCCGATGCGGGCGAGCGTCATCAGGCGCTGCCACAGGCGCTGGCCGTCGATCGCGAGCGTCGACGCCGGCCGCGGCAGCGGCGAGGCGGGGGGCGTGAGGTCCATGGGGGTGCTCTTCGGGGGCGGGGCGGGGGGTGGCTCGCCGCGGACGCAGTGCGCCGGCTGGCCGTGCCGGGAGGCCGTGCGTGGTGACGAAGCCGCAGCGGCGTCGAGTGGAGCCGGCGATGTTGCCAAACGGGGCGGCGGAACACAATCCGCCCCCGATGGCCACGCAGCGCACCAAGGCACGCCCGGCGACGACGCGGGGGGGCACGGCGACCGACCGCGTCTACGCCGGCATCTACGCCGCCGTCGTCGAGCGCCGGCTCGCGCCTGGCGAGTGGCTGCGCGAGGGGGAACTCGCCGCCGCGTTCGGCGTCTCGCGCACCGTCGTGCGCCAGGCACTTCAGCGGCTGGCGCAGGACCGGGTCGTCGACCTCGAGCACCACCGCGGCGCGCGCGTCGCCCAGCCGACGCTCGACGAGGCTGCGCACGTGTTCGAGGCGCGGCGCGTCGTCGAGTGCGAGATCGCGCGCGGGCTCGGCGGCCGCCTGACGGCCGGGCAGCTCGCGGCGCTGCGCGAACTCGTCGACGCCGAGGCCCGGGCCGATGCGCGCGGCGACGGCGCCGAGGCGGTGCGCGTGTCGGGCGAGTTCCACCGCACGATGGCGGGCATGTACGGCAACCCGGTGTTCACGCGGCTGCTCGACGCGCTGATCCCGACGACGTCGCTGCTGATGGCGCGCTTCAAGGTCGGCGGCGGCCCGGTCTGCGTGGCCCATCGCCACGCCGAGCTGGTCGAGGCGCTCGCGCGCGACGGCCCGGCGGCGGCAGCCGAGATGCGGCGCCACCTGCTCGAGCTCGAGCGCTCGCTGACGCGCACTGCCGACCGCAGCGCCGCCGGCCGCACGCTGCGCGACCTCTTCGCCGCCTACCGCGAACCGCCTGTGCAGGGTGGCTCGTCGCGCGGTGCCGTCGCCGCGCCTGCTGGGCCGGCGAAGTAGACGCCGGGGTGGCGCGTGCGTCTTCGCGTTCGGACGGCAGAAGGTGAACGGCTGGCTTCGGCCCTTCGTGAACATCGACGGTTCCCTTTGGGTGGCCTGCCGAGGTTGGCGCGGCAAAGCGCCGTGCGCGCGGGCGGCGGCGCTTCACCTCGGCGGCCAGCGCTGCGCGCTGGCTTCCCTGCGCTACTCGCGCCCGTGGCCCGGCGCCGAACTCGCTGCGTTCGCCTTCGGCTCACTGCGCTCGAACAACGGCGCCGAGTTCGATCACGAAGCGCGCTCGCGCGCGCGGCCACGGGCGCTGCGTTGCTCGGCGCCTCCGAGGCGCGCCGCCGCCCGCGCGCACGGCGCTTTGCGACATCGACGAGCACTGCGAAGG
>CALIDR010000115.1 GCA_938022295.1 uncultured Burkholderiaceae bacterium | reverse complement strand
ATCGACCCGGACCAGCTGCGCCAGCTCTTCAACGCCCAGTCGGGCAGCATCCTGAGCCTGTTCAACATGTTCTCGGGCGGGGCGCTGTCGCGCTTCACCGTGTTCGCGCTGGGCATCATGCCGTACATCTCGGCGTCGATCATCATGCAGCTGATGACGCACGTCGTGCCCACGCTCGAGCAGCTGCGCAAGGAAGGCGAGGCCGGGCGGCGCAAGATCACGCAGTACACGCGCTACGGCACGCTGGCGCTGGCGCTGTTCCAGTCGCTGGGCATCGCGCTGGCGCTCGAGGGCTCGCCGGGGCTGGTCATCAACCCGGGGTTCGGCTTCCGCATGACGGCGGTGGTGAGCCTCGTGGCCGGCACGATGTTCCTGATGTGGCTCGGCGAGCAGATCACCGAGCGGGGGCTGGGCAACGGCATCTCGATCCTGATCTTCGCCGGCATCGTGGCCGGCCTGCCGAGCGCGATGGGCGGCCTGTTCGAGCTCGTGCGCACCGGCTCGATGAGCATCATCGTCTCGATGTTCATCCTCGCCATCGTCGTGCTGGTCACCTACTTCGTCGTCTTCGTCGAGCGCGGCCAGCGCAAGATCCTGGTCAACTACGCCAAGCGCCAGGTCGGCAACAAGGTCTACGGCGGCCAGTCGTCGCACCTGCCGCTGAAGCTGAACATGGCCGGCGTGATCCCGCCGATCTTCGCCAGCTCGATCATCCTGCTGCCCGCCACCGTCGTCGGCTGGTTCGCCACCGGCGAGGGGCTGCGCTGGCTGAAGGACCTGTCGGCGGCGCTGTCGCCGGGCCAGCCGATCTACGTCATGCTGTACGCGGCGATGATCGTCTTCTTCTGCTTCTTCTACACGGCGCTCGTGTTCAACAGCCGCGAGACCGCCGACAACCTGAAGAAGAGCGGCGCCTTCATCCCCGGCATCCGCCCCGGCGACCAGACGGCGCGCTACATCGACAAGATCCTGTCGCGGCTGACGCTGGTGGGCGCCGCCTACATCACCGCGGTGTGCCTGCTGCCCGAGTTCCTCGTGCTGCGCTACAACGTGCCGTTCTACTTCGGCGGCACCTCGCTGCTGATCATCGTCGTCGTCACGATGGACTTCTGGGCCCAGGTGCAGAGCTACGTGATGAGCCAGCAGTACGAGTCGCTGCTGAAGAAGGCCAGCTTCAAGGCGAGCTAGAGATGCGCAGCCGAGCTCTTGTCGTCGTGTGCACCGTCGCCGGGCGCGGCGCGCCCGTCGTGTCGCCGGAGGGCCGCTGAGATGGCCAAGGACGACGTCATCCAGATGCAGGGCGAGATCATCGAAAACCTGCCCAACGCGACGTTCCGCGTCAAGCTCGAGAACGGCCACGTCGTGCTCGGCCACATCTCGGGGAAGATGCGGATGCACTACATCCGCATCCTGCCCGGCGACAAGGTGACCGTCGAGCTGACGCCGTACGACCTCAGCCGCGCGCGCATCGTGTTCCGCGCCAAGTGAACGAAGGACCCGGTCAAGGAGAAGACCATGAAAGTCGCCGCATCGGTCAAGAAGATGTGCCGCCACTGCAAGATCATCCGCCGCCACGGCGTCGTGCGCGTGATCTGCACCGACCCCCGCCACAAGCAGCGGCAGGGGTGAGCGGGGACTCGGGGCAGCGCCTGCGCGCTGCCCCGAACCTCGCTCACGCCGCGGCGCCTGCCAGCGCCGCGGCCGGGCACACCGGATGAACAGGTAACGAAGGACATTGCACATGGCACGCATCGCCGGCATCAACATCCCGCCGCACAAGCACGCCGAGATCGGCCTGACGGCGATCTACGGCATCGGCCGCACGACGGCGCAGAAGATCTGCGACAGCGTCGGCATCCCTTACTCGAAGAAGATCAAGGACCTGACCGACACCGACCTCGAGCGCATCCGCGAGGAGATCGGCCGGCTGACGATCGAGGGCGACCTGCGCCGGGAGATGTCGATCAACATCAAGCGGCTGATGGACCTCGGCTGCTACCGCGGGATGCGCCACCGCCGCGGGCTGCCGGTGCGCGGCCAGCGCACGAAGACGAACGCGCGCACGCGCAAGGGTCCGCGCAAGTCGGGCGCGCTGGTCAAGAAGTGAGCAGGCGCGGCCGCAGCGACTGAAGGAAGCGAGAGATGGCAAAGGCACCGATCAACACCGCCGCCCAGCGCGTGCGCAAGAAGGTCCGCAAGAACATCGCGGACGGCATCGCGCACGTGCACGCGTCGTTCAACAACACGATCATCACGATCACCGACCGCCAGGGCGGCGCGATCGCCTGGGCCTCCAGCGGCGGCCAGGGCTTCAAGGGCTCGCGCAAGAGCACGCCGTTCGCGGCGCAGGTGGCGGCCGAGAACGCCGGCCGCGCGGCGCAGGAGCAGGGCATCAAGAACCTGGACGTGCGCATCAAGGGCCCGGGGCCGGGGCGCGAGTCGTCGGTGCGGGCGCTGGCGTCGCTGGGCATCCGCATCACCTCGATCTCCGACGTCACGCCGGTGCCGCACAACGGCTGCCGGCCGCAGAAGCGCCGCCGCATCTGATTCAGGGTTTCCCCGGGCTGCTGCCGCCTTCGGGCGGCAAAAGCGTTTGAACGACGCCGCAAGGCAATGACGAAGACCACCGTCCGAGCGCCCACAACAACACCCGCCGGACTCGCGCGACGGCCCGCCGCCGCGTCAGCTTGAACGAAGGACTCAACGTGGCACGTTACCTCGGCCCCAAGGCCAAACTCTCCCGCCGTGAAGGCACCGACCTGTTCCTGAAGAGCGCCCGCCGCCCGATCGCGGACAAGGCGAAGTTCGACAGCAAGCCGGGCCAGCACGGGCGCACGAGCGGCTCGCGCACGAGCGACTTCGGGCTGCAGCTGCGCGAGAAGCAGAAGGTCAAGCGCATGTACGGCGTGCTCGAGCGCCAGTTCCGCCGCTACTTCGCCGAGGCCGAGCGCCGCAAGGGCAACACCGGCTCGAACCTGCTGTCGCTGCTCGAGTCGCGGCTGGACAACGTCGTCTACCGCATGGGCTTCGGCTCGACGCGCGCGGAGGCGCGCCAGCTCGTCGCGCACAAGGCGATCACCGTCAACGGCCAGGTCGTCAACATCGCGTCGTTCCTCGTCAAGCCGGGCGACGTCGTCGCGGTGCGCGAGGGCGCGAAGAAGCAGCTGCGCATCCAGGACGCGCTCAAGCTCGCCGAGTCGTCGGGGCTGCCCGACTGGGTGGCGGTCGACACCGCGAAGATGGAAGGCACGTTCAAGAAGGTGCCCGACCGCGACCAGTTCGGCGCCGAGATCAACGAATCCCTGATCGTGGAGCTGTATTCGCGTTGACGAGCGCGGCCGCGCCCGCCGCACGCGGCGCGTGCAGGCGATCGCCTGGGTCCTGCCCGCCGGGCGCAGGATCCGCCAGACCCCCAGCCCGGCGCGGTCCATCAGCCTTATCGGTGTAACGAGCCGAGGGTATTGAGAGGAACACGATTCGATGCAAACCAATCTGCTGAAGCCCAAAGCCATCCATGTCGAGCCCTCGCCCGGCGCGGCCCATCGCGCCAAGGTGACGCTCGAGCCGTTCGAGCGCGGCTACGGCCACACGCTGGGCAATGCGCTGCGGCGGGTGCTGCTGTCGTCGATGGTGGGCTACGCGCCGACGGAAGTGACGATCGCCGGCGTGCTGCACGAGTACTCGACGATCGACGGCGTGCAGGAAGATGTCGTGCACATCATGCTCAACCTCAAGGGCGTCGTGTTCCGCCTGCACAACCGCGAGGAGGTCACCCTCGTGCTGCGCAAGGAAGGCGAGGGCCCGGTGACCGCCGGCGACATCCAGACGCCGCACGACGTCGAGATCGTCAACCCCGAGCACGTCATCGCGCACCTGGCCAGCGGCGGCAAGCTCGACATGCAGATCAAGGTCGAGAAGGGGCGCGGCTACGTGCCGGGCAACCTGCGCCGCTACGGCGACGAGCCGACGAAGTCGATCGGGCGCATCGTGCTCGACGCCTCGTTCTCGCCGGTCAAGCGCGTCAGCTACGCGGTCGAGAACGCGCGCGTCGAGCAGCGCACCGACCTCGACAAGCTGGTGATGGAGATCGAGACCAACGGCGCGATCAGCCCCGAGGAGGCGATCCGCGCCTCGGCCAAGATCCTCGTCGAGCAGATTGCGGTGTTCGCGCAGATCGACGTCGGCGGCGAGGAGGGCCTGTTCCAGCCGCAGCAGCGCCAAGCGGCCCACTTCGACCCGATCCTGCTGCGCCCGGTCGACGAGCTCGAGCTGACGGTGCGCTCGGCCAACTGCCTGAAGGCCGAGAACATCTACTACATCGGCGACCTGATCCAGCGCACCGAGACCGAGCTGCTGAAGACGCCCAACCTCGGGCGCAAGTCGCTCAACGAGATCAAGGAAGTGCTGGCCTCGCGCGGCCTCACGCTCGGCTCGCGGCTGGAGAACTGGCCGCCGCAGGGGCTGGACAAGCGCTGAAGCCCCGCTCCGTGCCACCCCCGGTACCTGATCCGGCCGGGGTTCGATAACGAAAGGAAAGCACCATGCGTCACCGCCACGGACTGCGCAAACTCAACCGCACCAGCGAGCACCGCCTGGCGATGCTGCGCAACATGTGCGTCTCGCTGCTGCGCCACGAGGCGATCAAGACGACGCTGCCCAAGGCCAAGGAGCTGCGCCGCGTCGTCGAGCCGCTGATCACGCTCGGCAAGCAGCCGACGCTGGCCAACCGGCGCCTCGCGTTCGCGCGCCTGCGCGACCGCGACATCGTCACCAAGCTGTTCGCCGAGCTGGGCCCGCGCTACCAGACGCGCCCGGGCGGCTACACGCGCATCCTGAAGATGGGCTTCCGCGTCGGCGACAACGCACCGATGGCGTACGTCGAACTCGTCGACCGGCCCGAGCCGGCGCCGGTCGACGTCGCCACCGAAGCCGCGCAATGACCGGCCGGCCGTGCGCGGACCCGGGCGTGCGGCTATAATGTCAGCCTCGATCGCGGGGTGGAGCAGTCTGGTAGCTCGTTGGGCTCATAACCCAAAGGTCGCAAGTTCAAATCTTGCCCCCGCAACCATCTTTCCGCACAGGCCCCGCGCTCCTCGCCCGGGGCCTGTCTTGTTTGGGCGGCAGGTCCCGGCCCCGGCCGCCGCCTAGAATTTCGTGCTCGCGTCGCCGCCCGGCGCGGCGCGTGACCGGTCCCACCGCACCTGTTCGAGGATGCCCCCGTGTTGATCTCCCCTGCCTTTGCCCAGGCCGCCCCGGCGGCCTCCGGCGACGCCGGTTCCAGCCTGCTCAGCCTGCTGCCGCTGGTGCTGATGTTCGTCGTGCTGTACTTCATCATGATCCGGCCCCAGATGAAGCGGCAGAAGGAACACAAGGCGATGGTCGAGGCGCTGGCCAAGGGCGACGAAGTCGTCACCGCCGGCGGCCTGGCCGGCCGCATCAGCAAGCTCGGCGACACCTACCTCGGCGTCGAAGTCGCCAACGGCGTCGAGGTCCAGGTGCAGCGCAACGCCGTGGCGCAGGTGCTGCCGAAGGGCACGCTGAAGTGAGGACCCTCGCGCGCTGCGCGGCCGTCTGCGCCGCCGTGGCGCGCCCCGCCGTGGCCTCCGGCCACGGCGCAAGGACATCTCGATGAACCGCTACCCGTGGTGGAAATACGCGATCCTCGCGGTCGCGCTGGTGATCGGCTTCGTCTACACGCTGCCGAACTTCTTCGGCGAGGCGCCGGCGGTGCAGGTCTCGAGCGGCAAGCCGACGGTGCGCGTCGAGGCGGCGCTCGTCGAGCGCGTGCGCGAGGCGCTGCGCGCGGCGCAGATCGAGGCCGACTTCGTGCAGCTCGAAGGCGCCTCGGTGCGCGCGCGCTTCGCCGACACCGACACCCAGATCCGCGCCCGCGACGTCATCGACCAGGCGCTGAACCCCGATGCGGCCGATCCGTCGTACATCGTCGCGCTGAACCTCGTCAGCCGCTCGCCGGCCTGGCTGACGGCGCTGTACGCCAAGCCGATGTACCTCGGGCTGGACCTGCGCGGCGGCGTGCACTTCCTGATGCAGGTCGACATGCAGGCGGCGCTGACGCGGCGCGCCGAGTCGCTGACCAACGATGCCCGCACGCTGCTGCGCGAGCGCAACATCCGCCACGGCGGCGTCTCGCGCGAGGGGCAGACGGTCGAGGTGCGCTTCCGCGACCCCGCCGTGCGCGCCGCGGCGCGCGCCGCGCTGGCCGACCAGCTCACCGACCTGCTGTGGACCGAGGCCGGCGAGGGCGAGGACCTGCGCCTGGTCGGCACGCTGCGCCCGGAGGTGGCGCGCGCGGTGCAGGAGGCGGCGCTGAAGCAGAACATCACGACGCTGCACAACCGTGTCAACGAGCTCGGCGTGGCCGAGCCGGTGATCCAGCAGCAGGGGCTCGACCGCGTCGTCGTCCAACTGCCCGGCGTGCAGGACACGGCCAAGGCGAAGGACATCATCGGCCGCACCGCGACGCTGGAGGTGCGGCTCGTCGACGACAGCGCCGAGGCGGCGGCGGCCGCCCTCGGCCAGGGCCCGGTGCCGTTCGGCACGGAGCGCTACGTCGAGCGCGGCGGCGCGCCGCTGATCGTCAAGCGCCAGGTGATCCTGACCGGCGAGAACCTCACCGACGCTCAGCCCGGCTTCGACAGCCAGACGCAGGAGCCGGCGGTGCACCTGACGCTGGACGCGCAGGGCGCGCGGATCTTCCGCGACGTTACGCGCGAGAACGTCGGCCGGCGGATGGCGATCCTGCTGTTCGAGAAGGGCAAGGGCGAGGTCGTCACCGCGCCGGTCATCCGCACCGAGATCGGCGGCGGGCGGGTGCAGATCAGCGGCCGCATGACGACGCAGGAGGCGGCCGACGTCGCGCTGCTGCTGCGCGCCGGCTCGCTGGCCGCGCCGATGGAGATCATCGAGGAGCGCACGATCGGCCCGAGCCTGGGCGCGGAGAACATCGCCAAGGGCTTCAACAGCGTGATGTGGGGCATGGCCGCGATCGCCGTCTTCATGATCGCGTACTACGCCGTGTTCGGCCTGTTCTCGGTGCTCGCGCTGAGCTTCAACCTGCTGCTGCTGGTGGCGGTGCTGTCGATGCTGCAGGCCACGCTGACGCTGCCCGGCATGGCGGCGATGGCGCTGGCGCTGGGCATGGCGATCGACGCCAACGTGCTGATCAACGAGCGCGTGCGCGAGGAGCTGCGCAACGGTGCGGCGCCGCAGACCGCGATCCACGCCGGCTACGAACGCGCCTGGGGCACGATCCTGGACTCGAACGTGACGACGCTGATCGCAGGGCTGGCGCTGCTCGCGTTCGGTTCCGGGCCGGTGCGCGGCTTCGCCGTCGTGCA
>CALIDR010000114.1 GCA_938022295.1 uncultured Burkholderiaceae bacterium | reverse complement strand
CCTCGTCGGCGACGATTTCGCCGTCGACGGCAAGCGGCTCGGGCGGCTCGAGATCGACGCCGTCGACCGCCCGGCGCCTGGCGGCGGCCGCGAGTGGCAACTCGCGCGGCTGCGCGTCGACAACGCCGACGCGCGCCTGGCCGCCAGCGGGCGCTGGCGCCCGGCCGGCGGCGGCGCCGCGGCGCGCATGGCGGCCGACTTCACGCTCGACATCGACGACGCCGGCGCGCTGCTCGCGCGCCTGGGCGCCCCCGACGCGCTGCTCGGCGGCAGCGGGCGCGTCAGCGGCGACGTGGCGTGGCAGGGCGCGCCGCTGGTGCCCGACGTGCCCACGCTCGACGGCCGGCTGCAGCTCGCGCTGCGCGCCGGCCGCTTCCCGCAGGCCGACAGCGGCGCGGCGCGGCTGCTGTCGGTGCTGAGCCTGCGCGCGCTGCCGCGGCGGCTGACGCTGGACTTCCGCGACGTGTTCGAGCAGGGCTTCGCGTTCGACGAGGCCAGCGGCGACGTGACGATCGCCTCCGGCGTGGCGCGCACCAACAACCTGCGCATGCGCGGCCTGCAGGCCGGCGTGCTGATGGAAGGCCAGGCCGACCTCGCGCGCGAGACGCAGGACCTGCGCGTGATCGTCGTGCCGGAGGTCAACGCGGCGACGGCTTCGCTGCTGTACTCGATCATCAACCCGGCGGTGGGCCTGGGCACGTTCGTCGCCCAGCTGTTCCTGCGCCAGCCGCTGATGGAGGCCGGCACGCGCGAGTTCCGCATCACCGGCCGCTGGGACGAGCCGCAGGTCGAGCGCGTCGAGCGCGCGGCGGCGGTGCCGCAGACGCCGTCCACCCAGTGAACCTCTCCCCCCACCGCCCGAGGACCCGCCGATGAAAATCGCCGCCTTGCAGATGGTCTCGACGCCTTCGGTCGAGCGCAACCTCGCCGATGCCGCGGCGCTGATCGCCGACGCCGCCGGCCAGGGCGCCGAGCTCGTCGCGCTGCCCGAGTACTTCTGCCTGATGGGCGCCGAGGCCGACAAGCTCGCCCACGCCGAGGCCGACGACGGCAGCGGCCGCGGCGGGCCGATTCAGGCGTTCCTGTCGGACCAGGCGCGCGCGCACCGGCTGTGGATCATCGGCGGCACGCTGCCGATCCGCCAGCGCGGCAGCGAGCGCGTGCGCAACGCCTGCTGCGTCTACACGCCCGAGGGCACGCGCGCGGCGCGCTACGACAAGCTGCACCTGTTCGCGTTCGACAACGGCCGCGAGAGCTACGACGAGGCACGCGTGCTCGAGCCCGGCAGCGAGCCGGTGACGGTCGTCGCCGCCGGGCTGCGCACCGGGCTGAGCGTGTGCTACGACCTGCGGTTCCCCGAGCTGTACCGCGCGATGACGTACGCCGACACCAAGCCGCTGGACCTGATCAGCGTGCCCGCCGCGTTCACCTACACGACGGGCCGCGCGCACTGGGAGCTGCTGCTGCGCGCGCGCGCGGTCGAGAACCAGTGCCACGTGATCGCCGCCGCGCAGGGCGGCCGGCACGAGAACGGCCGCCGCACCTGGGGCCACAGCATGATCGTCGACCCCTGGGGCGACGTGCTCGCAGTGCTCGACGAGGGGCCCGGCGTCGTGCTCGCCGAGATCGATCCCGAGCGCCAGCGCCAGGTGCGCCTGCAGCTGCCCGCGCTCGGCCACCGGCGGCTGTAGCGGCGCCTGCCGCCGGGCGCGCCGCCGCGTTCAGCCGTGGCGGATCGCCACCGTCTTGACGACCGAGAAGCCGTACAGCGCCTCGAAGCCCTTCTCGCGCCCGTGGCCCGAGTGCTTGACGCCGCCGAACGGCAGCTCGATACCGCCGCCGGCACCGTAGTTGTTGACGAACACCTGCCCGCACTGCAGCGCCCGGGCCATGCGCAGCGCGCGCCCGCCGTCGCGCGTCCACACGCCGGCCACCAGGCCGTACGGCGTGCCGTTGGCGATCGCGAGCGCGTCGGCCTCGCCGTCGAACGGCATCACGACCTGCACCGGGCCGAAGATCTCCTCCTGCGCCAGGCGGTGCGCGGGCGGCACGTGGGCCACCAGCGTCGGCGGCACGTAGAAGCCGCCGGCCGGCGCGCCCGGCGCGAGCGAGGCGCGCGCGGCGACCTGCGCGCCGCGGCACCCCTCGACGAGCGCGAGGTAGCCCTCGACGACGTCGCGCTGGCGCGCCGAGATCAGCGGCCCGACGTCGAGGTCGTCGAGCGCCGGGCCCACCCGCAGCGCGCGGTAGCGCTCGGCCATGCGCGCGACGACGGTGTCGAACAGCGGCCGCTCGACGAGGATGCGGCTCGCCGCCGAGCAGGTCTGGCCGGCGTTCTGGATGCCCGCACTGACGAGGAAGGGCAGCGCGGCGTCGAGATCGGCGTCGGCGAACACGATCTGCGGGCTCTTGCCGCCGAGCTCGAGCGTGACCGGCACCGCGTTGGCCGCCGCCGCGGCCTGGATTCGCGTGCCCACCGCGACCGACCCGGTGAACGAGACGTGGCGCACGCCCGGGTGCGCGGCCAGCGCCGCGCCCGCTTCCTCGCCGAGCCCGGGCACGACGTTCAGCGCGCCGGCCGGCAGCCCGGCATCGTGCGCGATGCGCGCGAACGCGAGCGCGGTCAGGCACGCCTCCTCGGCGGGCTTGAGCACGCACGCGTTGCCCATCGCGAGCGCCGCGCCGACGCTGCGGCCGATGATCTGCATCGGGTAGTTCCACGGCACGATGTGGGCGGTGACGCCGTGCGGCTCGCGCCACGTGAACGCGGTGTAGCCGTCGGCGAACGGGATCGTCTCGCCCGTCACCTTGTCGGCCGCGCCGCCGTAGAACTCCAGATAGCGCGCCAGCGCCAGCGCGTCGGCGCGGCCCTGCTTCAGCGGCTTGCCGACGTCCAGCGCCTCGAGCCGCGCGAGTTCGTCGGCCCGCTCGAGCACGGCCGCGCCCGTCTTCAGCAGCACGCGCCCGCGTTCGGCGGCGGTGAGGCGCCCCCAGTCGCCGGCCAGCGCCGCCTGAGCGGCGTCGACGGCGGCGTCGACGTCGGCCGCCTCGCCGCGCGCGATCGGCGCCAGCGCGGTGCCGTGCGAGGGGTCCACCAGCGTCAGCGTGCGCCCGCCCGCGGCGGGCTGCCAGCGCCCGCCGACGAGGATGCGCGCGGTGTCGAAGCCGATGTCGTGCATGGCGAGGTCTCCCCGAGGTCGCGCCGATCTTAGGCCGCGGGCCTTGCGGCATCATCGTCGCCCTCGATGAGCCTGTTCCTGCTCAAGCGCTTCGCGGCCTTCGTCGCCACGCTCGCCGCGGCGTCGGTGATCGTGTTCGCGGTGCTCGAGCTGCTGCCGGGCAACGCGGCGCAGGTGATCCTCGGCGAGACGGCCACGCCCGAGTCGCTGGCAGCGCTGGAGAAGAGGCTCGGGCTGGACCGCCCGCCGCTGGAGCGCTACCTGGATTGGGTCGGCGGCTGGCTGCGAGGCGAAAGCGCCGTGAGCCACAGCTACGACGTGCCCACCGCCGAGCTGATCGCCGAGCGGCTGCAGGTCAGCCTGCCGCTGGCGCTGCTGGCGATGGGGCTGACGACGGTCGTCGCGCTCGCGCTCGGCGTCTTCGCGGCGGCGCGCCACCGCACGCTCGGCGACGCCGGCGTGATGGCGGCGAGCCAGCTCGGTCTGGCGATCCCCAACTTCTGGCTCGCGATCCTGCTGATCCTGCTGTTCGCGGTGCAGCTGCAGTGGGTCTCGGCCGGCGGCTTCCCGGGCTGGAGCGGCGACGACGGCGGCGGGCCGTGGGAGGGGCTGAAGGCGCTGATCCTGCCCGCGGTGTCGCTGGCCGCGGTGCAGGCGGCGATCCTCGCGCGCGTCACCCGCTCGGCGGTGCTCGAGACGATGCGCGAGGACTACGTGCGCACCGCGCGCGCCAAGGGGCTCACGAAGCGCCAGGTGCTGTGGGGCCACGTGCTGCGCAACGCGATGATCCCGGTGCTGACGATCATGGGGCTGCAGTTCGGCAACCTGATCACCGGCGCGATCGTGGTCGAGAGCGTGTTCGTGCTGCCGGGCATCGGCCGCCTCGTGTTCCAGGCCATCGCCAACCGCGACCTCGTCGTCGTGCGCGACGTCGTGATGCTGCTCGCGGCGATCGTGGTCGCGATCAACTTCGTCGTCGACGTGCTGTACGCGCTCGTCGACCCGCGGCTCAAGCCCGGCGATGCCTGACCCCGCGATGGGCGCCGTCGCCTCGCCCGTCCCCGCGTCCTCGGCGTCCGGCGGCTTCGCGCGCCGCGCGCGGCGCCACCCGAGCTTCGTCGCCGGCGCGCTGCTGGTCTCGCTGCTGGTGGGCATGGCGCTGCTGTCGCTGGTGTGGAGCCCGTACCCGCCGGCCGAGATCGACATCCCGAACAAGCTCGCGCCGCCGTCGGCGGTGCACTGGCTCGGCACCGACAGCCTCGGGCGCGACATCGCGTCGCAGATCCTCGTGGGTGCACGCAACAGCATCGCGGTGGGCGTCATCGCGGTGGGCATCGGCGTCCTGTTCGGCGTCGCGCTCGGCGCGCTCGCCGCGGCGCGCGGCGGCTGGGTCGACGAGGTCGTGATGCGCGCGGCCGACTTCACGTTCGCGTTCCCGGCGCTGCTCTCCGCGATCATGCTCACCGCGATCTACGGCCCGGGGCTGGTGACGAGCATCGTCGCGATCGGCATCTTCAACGTGCCGGTGTTCGCGCGCGTCACGCGCGCCTCGGCGCGCGCGGTGTGGGCGCGCGAATACGTGCTCGCCGCGCGCGCGGCCGGCAAGGGCGCGTGGCGCATCACGCTCGACCACGTGCTGCCCAACATCGCGAGCGTGCTGATCGTGCAGGCGACGATCCAGTTCGCGATCGCGATCCTCGCCGAGGCGGCGCTGAGCGACCTGGGCCTGGGCACGCAGCCGCCGCAGCCGAGCTGGGGCCGCATGCTCAACGAGGCGCAGGTGCAGATGTTCCAGGCCCCGCTGCTCGCGGTGTGGCCGGGGCTGGCGATCGCGCTCGCGGTGCTCGGGCTGAACCTGCTCGGCGACGGCCTGCGCGACCTGCTCGACCCGAAGCTCGCGCGGGCGCGCTGAGCCGCGTTCACCGGCGGGATCGGCGCGCCGGCACGCGCCGGAACGCCGGCGAGCCGACCCCCGGGCTCGCGGGGGTCGGCGTCGGTGCGCCGTGAGCCGCGTCACGCGAGCCGCAGCCGGGCGACCAAGCGGCCCCCGCCGCGCATGGCGACGCCGAACAATCTCGGCATGACACATCCTGATCCTTTCTTCGGCGCGTGGTCGCGCCTGCGAATCGTCACGGCCGCGGTGTTGCTCGCGGGCGGCGCCGCCGTCGCCGCGCCTCTGCCGCACTACGCGCAGGACTTCCAGGGTGCCGTCGGCACCGAATGGTCGGCCACTGCCAGGTCCGCCACGCCGACGCCGTATCCGTTCGGCGAACGCCGCTTCCTTGGCGAATTCGGCGGCCGCGACCGCGTGACGCTCGGCCTCGCCGGCCTGCCGGCACACGACTGGGTGCGCGTCGCGTTCGACCTGTACCTGATCCGCACCTGGGACGGCGACTCGGGCTCGAGCGAGTTCGCCTACGGCGACGACCGCTTCGCGTTCGGCGTCGTCGGCGGCCCGACGCTGCTCGACGAGTCGTTCAGCAACGGCAATCCGGCCGGCCAGTCGTTCGGCCCCGAGGCGTCGAACGCGCCGATGACCGGTGCCGCCGAGCGCTACTCGCTCGGCTACTGGTTCCACGACGGCCTGCAGCACACGAGCTACGTCCAGGACGCCGTCTACCGCTTCGAGTTCACGTTCGCCCACGGTGCCGCGGACCTCGGCCTGTGGTTTGAAAGCTGGCTCGACCAGGGGCTCGACGACGAGAGCTGGGGGCTGGACAACGTCGCGGTGTGGCTCGGCGGCCGTGCGGACGCCGCCGCCGTGCCCGAGCCGTCGTCGCTCGCGCTC
>CALIDR010000113.1 GCA_938022295.1 uncultured Burkholderiaceae bacterium | reverse complement strand
CGGCCGCCACGAGGTCTGGGACGCGCTCGCTTCGCCGGTCGGCGCCGAGGCGGCGACGCGCGAACAGCGCCTGCAGGCGCTGCGCGCCGCGCTGGCCGCGGTGCCCGCCAGGCGGTTCGAGGTCTGGATCACGCACCAGTTCGTGCTCAACGACCTCACCGGCAGCTCGACGACGTCGGGCGAGGGCCTGCTGCTGAAACCGGCGGCCGACGGCGGCCGCCCGCAGGTGCTGGCGCGCCTGAACCTCGTCTGATCCGCGGGTCGCGCCGGCGCCCCTATCATCGTGCCGCGATGGACCCGCGCGCGCTCATCAAGCACACGATCCGCACCGTGCCCGACTGGCCCGAGCCGGGCGTGATGTTCCGCGACATCACGCCGCTGCTGGCCAACCCGCGCGTGTTCCGCGTGCTGATCGACCAGTTCGTGCACCGCTACTTCGACACCCGACCCGACGCCATCGCGGGGCTCGACGCGCGCGGCTTCATCATCGGCTCGGTGCTCGCCTACGAGCTCAACGTCGGCTTCGTGCCGATCCGCAAGAAGGGCAAGCTGCCGTTCGAGACGGTGGCCGAGACCTACGAGCTCGAATACGGCAACGCCACCGT
Source organism: uncultured Burkholderiaceae bacterium (assembly GCA_938022295.1). Taxonomy (GTDB): domain Bacteria; phylum Pseudomonadota; class Gammaproteobacteria; order Burkholderiales; family Burkholderiaceae_C; genus Calidifontimicrobium. The sequence continues at coordinate 5,830 of CALIDR010000113.1, read as the reverse complement.
CGAGATGCACACCGACGCCGTCAGCCCCGGGCAGCGCGTCGTGCTGATCGACGACCTGATCGCCACCGGCGGCACGATGGGCGCCGGCAAGCGGCTGCTCGAGCGGCTCGGCGCGCGCGTCGTCGAAGGCGCGGCGATCGTCGACCTGCCCGAGCTCGGCGGCTCCAAGCGCCTGCGCGACGCCGGGCTCGCGGTGTTCACGCTGGTCGACTTCGCGGGGCACTGAGCCGGGCGATCGCGGGCGCGTTTGTGGCCTAATCCGGGGCCTCGCAGACCTTGCCGGAGCCACGACGATGGGCAACAAGATCCAGACCGAAGCCGACCGCCGCGCCACCCCCAAGCCGCCGGGCGTGCCGAGCCGCCAGGGCGGCGGCCAGCGCGTGAGCGCCGAGCGCGGCGTGCACACGCGCAGCAAGAAGAACCCCGGCAAGCGCACCCACAAGGGTGGCTGACCCGCGGGCCTGAGCGGCGGCGCGCCGCCGCCCGCCGCCCCTGCGCGCCGCGACGATGCTGCGCATCACCGAACTGCGGCTGCCGCTCGACCACCCCGACGACGCGCTGCGGCCGGCCGTCGTCGCGCGGCTCGGCCTGCGCGACGCCGACCTCGCGCACGTCACGGTGTTCCGCCGCGGCTACGACGCGCGGCGGCGAGGCGCGATCGTGCTCGTCTACACGATCGACTGCGAACTCGCGCCCGGCGTCGACGAGGCGGCGCTGCTCGCGCGCCTGGCCGCCGACCCGCACGTGCGCCCGGCGCCGGACACGCGCTACCGCCTGCCCGGGCACGCGCCGGCCGACTTCTACGCCAGCGGCCGCCCGCGCCCGCTCGTGATCGGCTTCGGCCCGTGCGGGCTGTTCGCCGCGCTCGTGCTCGCGCAGGCGGGGCTCGCGCCCGTGGTGCTCGAGCGCGGGCGCGCGGTGCGCGAGCGCACGAAGGACACCTGGGGGCTGTGGCGGCGCGGCGTGCTCGACCCCGAGTCGAACGTGCAGTTCGGCGAAGGCGGCGCCGGCACGTTCTCCGACGGCAAGCTGTGGACGCAGATCGGCGACCCGCGCCACCTCACGCGCAAGGTGCTCGCCGAGTTCGTCAAGGCCGGCGCGCCGGAAGAGATCCTGTGGTCGAGCAAGCCGCACATCGGTACGTTCCGCCTCGTCTCGATGATCGAGAAGATGCGCGCCGAGATCGTGTCGCTCGGCGGCGAGATCCGCTTCGGCGCCCGCGTGACCGACCTGCGCATCGAGGCCGGGCGGGTGCGCGGCGTCGAGCTCGCGTCGGGCGAGCAGATCGACGCCGACCACGTCGTGCTCGCGCTCGGCCACAGTGCGCGCGACACGTTCGAGATGCTGCACCGCCGCGGCGTGCGCATGCAGGCCAAGCCGTTCTCGGTGGGCTTTCGCATCGAGCACCCGCAGGGCGTGATCGACCGCGCGCGCTTCGGCCCGCAGGCCGGCCACCCGCGGCTCGGCGCGGCCGACTACCGGCTCGTGCACCACGCGCGCAACGGCCGCGGCGTCTACAGCTTCTGCATGTGCCCGGGCGGCACCGTGGTGGCCGCCACTTCCGAGCCCGGGCGCGTCGTCACCAACGGGATGAGCCAGTACTCGCGCAACGAGCGCAACGCCAACGCCGGCATCGTCGTCGGCCTCGACCCCGAGGACTACCGGCAGGACCGCGCCGCCGGCGGCCCGGTGCCGCCGCTGGACGGCATCGCGTTCCAGCGCTTCTGGGAGTCGCGGGCGTACGAGCTCGGCGGCGGCGACTACCGCGCACCGGGCCAGCGCCTGGCCGACTTCCTGCAGGGGCGGCCGTCGACCGCGTTCGGCGACGTGCTGCCGTCGTACCGCCCGGGCGTGACGCCGACGAACCTCGCCGACCCGAAGCGCCCGTCGCTGCCGGCGTTCGCGATCGAGGCGCTGCGCGAGGCGCTGCCGGCGTTCGAGCGCCAACTCCAGGGCTTCGCGATGCCCGACGCCGTGCTCACCGGCGTCGAGACGCGCACCTCGTCGCCGCTGCGCATCCCGCGCGGACGCGACCGGCAAAGCCTCGACGTCGCGGGCCTGTACCCGGCCGGCGAAGGCGCGGGCTACGCCGGCGGCATCATGTCGGCGGCGGTCGACGGCAGCGAGACCGCCGAAGCGGTGGCGGCGAGCCTGCTCGGCCTGCCGCTGCCAGCGCCGGCGCGCCGCGGCGCCGATCACGGCGTCCAGTCGATGCCGTAGGCGTCGAGGTACGCGTCCACCGCCGCGCCGACGGTGGGATGGAAACGGTCGGCGCCGAACGCGCCGGTCAGCTCGAACTGGCGGATCTTGTCCTTCACCGGGTCCTTCATCTCGGCGAAGTGCAGCTCGATGCCGGCCTGGCCGAGCGTCGCCGCGAGCTCGCGCAGCATGTCGGCCGACGTCACGTCGATGCTCGTCACCGGCTCGGCGGCGACGACGACGCGACGGATGCGGTCCGGCGCGGCGTCGATCGCGCGCAGGATGCTCTGCTGGAACCACTCGGCGTTGGCGATGAACAGCGGCGCGTCCCAGCGGAACAGCAGCAGCCCCGGCACGCGGCGCGCCTGCGGGTAGCGGGCGACGTCGTGGTAGCCGCGCAGACCGTCCACGCGGCCGAGCACCGCGAAGTGCGGCCGCCAGCCGTCCCACAGGAACTCGATCACCGCCAGCACCACCGCCAGCCCGATGCCCGGGATCGGCCCGAGCACGACGACGCCGGCGAAGCACGCCATCGACAGCCAGAACTCCCACGCCTGCAGGCGGTGGATGCGCCGCAGGTCGGCGAACTCGAACAGCCCAAGCGCCGAGGCGATGACCACTGCCGCCAGCGCCGCCGTCGGCAGGTCGTGCAGCAGGTCGGGCGTGGCCAGCAGCAGCGCCGCCACGCCGAGCGCGCCGACGACGCCGGCGAGCTGCGTCCTCGCGCCCGCCGCTTCGGCCACCGGCGTGCGCGACGAACTGCTGCTCACCGGAAAGCCCTGGAGGAAGCCGGCCGCGAGGTTGGCCGCGCCGAGCCCGACCATCTCCTGGTTCGGGTCGACCGGCGTGCGCAGCCGCGCCGCGTAGGTGCGCGACAGCACGCTCGTGTCGGCGAACGACACCAGCGCGATCGCGACGCCGCCGGCCACGACGTGCAGCAGGTCCACGCCGCCCGGCCACGGCACGGCGAACGTCGGCAGGCCCTGCGGCACCTCGCCCATCACCGCCACCCCGGCGGCGCCGAGGTCGAGCCACGCCACCGCCGCAGTGGCGAGCACGACCGCGAGCAGGATGCCGGGCACGCGCGGGGACGGCTTGAGCGCCAGGATCAGCGCGAGCGTGGCCACGCCGAGCGCGAGCGTCGCCCCGTGCCAGCGGCCGTCGAGCAGCGCGCGCGTGAACGCCCACAGCGTCTCGAGCGGCCCCCCGTCGGCGTCCGCGCCCGCCAGCCTGGGCAGCTGGCTGACCAGCACCGTCAGCGCGATGCCGTTCATGTAGCCGTAGCGGATCGGCTTGGACAGCAGCTCGGTGACGAACCCCAGCCGCAGCAGCCCGGCGGCGATGCACACCACGCCGGCGACGACCGCCATCAGGCTCGCGACGGCGATCGCGCGCGCCGGATCGCCGCCCGACAGCGGCGCCACGACGGCCAGGATCAGCGCCGCCAGCGACGAATCGGGCCCGAGCACGAGGATGCGGCTCGGCCCGCACAGCGCGTAGGCCAGCAGCGGCACGATCGTCGCGTACAGGCCGTAGATGGCGGGCACCCCCGAGGCTTGCGCGTAGGCGATGCCCACCGGCACCAGCATCGCCGTGAGGACGACGCCGGCGGCGACGTCGCGCGGCAGCCATTCGAGGCGGTACTGCCGCAGCGTCTGCACGCCCGGCAGCCAGCGGCCCCAGCCGGTGCGCGGCGTCGGCGCGAGCGGCCGCCGCGCCTCGGCCGCCGCGGCGTGGCCGGAGCCGTGAACGCGTTTGGCCGGGGCTGGCTCGTCGGGGGTCACTTCCCGATGCACAAGCGCGAGAACCGGCGCGGGGCCTTGTGAATCAAGCCTCTCCCGATTTGTCGCAGTGGATGTGTACTCATGCGTGTACTCAAGATCCGCACTTCATGCGCGGTGCGCTTCGGCTTCGCGCCGAGGTGCCTCGAGCCAATAACAAGGCGAGCGCCTTGCATGCATAGTGAAGGCAGTCAATCGCATGCGGCGGCCTTCATCGGGGCATTGGGTGTGGTAGCCGAGGGGCAAGCCCGTCGTGCAAGAAGCTCCTGCAAGAACCCGTCGACACCACCAAGGGCGTTCCCATTCGCGGCGCGAATGAATTTCATCCACGCCGTGACGGCGCTGCTCCGTCGGATTGATAACGCGCTCGAACTGGCCAAGACGCAGCCGGCGGTCTACCTCCACCTCGAATCCTCCGGAAACTAAAACAAGGCGCCCGCCTTCCGCTCTTGTTAAAGACTGCCTATCATATGGAGCCACTCTGGCCCCATACGAAAGGCAGCCATCTGGATGGCGACTGGCGGCGAAGCCCCGACCCGAGCGGGACGCTACATCACCCAGCCCACGGGCTACCGGGCGTTCATGCCGGCACCCCTGCCGCCACAGCCCGCACTGGTACTGGGCGGCGAGCTTCAAGGCCTGCTGTCCGCCGCCGACCGCGCACTGGGCCGGCTCGACGGCTCGGTGCTCACCCTGCCGAACCCGGACCTCTTCGTCTTCATGTACGTGCGCAAGGAGGCGGTGCTCTCCAGCCAGATCGAGGGCACGCAAAGCTCCCTGCAGGACCTGCTCGCCGCCGAAGCGCAGCTCTTCGAACCGACCTTGCCGCGCGACGTGGACGAGGTGATCAACTACGTCCGCGCAATGAACCACGGCCTGGCGCGACTCGCCGAGCTGCCGGTTTCGGTGCGCCTGATCCGCGAGATCCACGCCGAGCTGATGCGCGGCGTGCGCGGCGGCAGGCTCCAGCCGGGTGAACTGCGCACGAGCCAGAACTGGATCGGCCCGGCGGGCTGCACGCTGAACACCGCGACCTTCGTGCCGCCGCCGCACCACGCGGTGCCAGCGGCGTTGGGGGACCTGGAGACCTTCCTGCACGCATCCGACGATCTGCCGCCGCTAGTAAAGATCGCTTTGGCTCACGTGCAGTTCGAGACGATTCACCCGTTCCTCGACGGCAACGGGCGCGTCGGGCGGCTGCTGATCACGTTCCTGCTGACCGAGCGCGGCGTCCTGCACAAGCCGGTGCTGTATCTGTCGCACTACTTCAAGCAGCACCGGCAGACGTACTACGAGCACTTGCAGGCGGTACGCGACCAGGGGGCTTGGGAAGCGTGGCTCGCGTTCTTCCTGCGCGGGGTGATCGAGGTGGCCGGTGAGGCCGCGGAGACCGCCCGGCGGATCCTGCAACTGCGAGAGCAACACCGTGCCGCGATCACGGCGCAACTCGGCCGCGCGGCGGGTAACGGCCACAAAGTCCTCGAATCGCTGTTCGACCGCCCGATCGTCGCCGTAAATGACGTGCAGAAGATGACCGGCACCACGTACGCCGCCGCAAACAGCCTGGTGTCCCGGCTGGTGAAGCTGGGCGTGCTCAGCGAGATGACCGGCTACGCGCGGAACCGACGCTTCCGGTATGCACCCTATATCGCTCTGTTCAACGATGCGGGGCCGGAGGGCGCGGCTGGCGAGCCTCCCCCGTGAGTACAACCTGAATCCGTGACCTCGAATCCCGCAGGCACCTACTGTGCAGCGGAATTGCCGTGCCGACGATCGATTTGATCGATTTCTCCTGCTCGGCGCGGCCGAAGGCGCTGCGGCGGGTGCATGCTCGGCGCCAACGGCGGTGC
>CALIDR010000112.1 GCA_938022295.1 uncultured Burkholderiaceae bacterium | reverse complement strand
CCCCTGCCGACGAACCGCCGCGCGAGAGACCCGCCGCGTGAACCTGACCGACGACGACTTCACGCTGTTCGCACTGCCGCGCCGCTTCGCGCTCGACGGCGAGGCGCTCGACGCCCGGCGCCGCACGCTGCAGGCGCAGGTGCACCCGGACCGCTTCGCGGCCGAGGGCGCGGCGGCGCAGCGCGCGGCGATGCAGTGGTCGGTGCGCGTCAACGAGGCCTACCGGCGCCTGCGCGACCCGCTGCAGCGTGCGGCGCTGCTGTGCGAGCTCGCCGGCGTGCCGGTCGGGCTGCACGACAACACGGCGATGCCGCGCGAGTTCCTGCTGCAGCAGATGGCCTGGCGCGAGGCGCTCGACGAGGCCGCCGACCTCGCCGCCGTCGAGGCGCTCGACGACGAGGTCGCGGCGTCGCAGCGCGAACTGCTCGCCCGCCTCGCGCACGAGATCGACGACCTCGGCGACATGGCCGCGGCCGCGCGCACGCTCAGAGCCCTCATGTTCGTCGCGCGCTTTCGCGACGACGTCGGGCGGCGCCTCGAGGCGCTGGGACAATAGTCGACCAAATGGCGCTGCTTCAGATCTCCGAACCCGGCCAGACGCCGGACCCGCACCAGCGCCGCATCGCCGTGGGCATCGACCTCGGCACGACGCATTCGCTGGTCGCCGCGGTGCGCCACGGCGTGGCCGAGTGCCTGCCCGACGCGCAGGGTCGCGTCATCCTGCCCTCGGCGGTGCGCTACCTCGAGGGCGGGCGGCGGCTGATCGGCCACGACGCGCTCGACGCGCAGGCCGACGACCCCGAGCACACGATCGTCTCCGTCAAGCGCTTCATGGGCCGGCGGCTGGCCGACATCGCCGACGCCGGCCGGCTGCCGTACCGCTTCGTCGACCGCCCGGGCATGGTCGCGATCGCGACGCCCGACGGCGAGAAGACGCCGGTCGAGGTCTCGGCCGAGATCCTCGCCGCGCTGCGCCAGCGTGCCGAGGACACGTTCGACAGCGAGCTGTTCGGCGCCGTGATCACCGTGCCTGCGTACTTCGACGACGCGCAGCGCCAGGCGACGAAGGACGCGGCCAGGCTCGCCGGCCTGAACGTGCTGCGCCTGATCAACGAGCCGACTGCCGCCGCGGTGGCCTACGGCCTGGACAACGCGAGCGAGGGGCTGTACGCCGTGTACGACCTCGGCGGCGGCACGTTCGACATCTCGCTGCTGCGGCTGACGAAGGGCGTGTTCGAGGTGGTGGCCACCGGCGGCGACGCGGCGCTGGGCGGCGACGATTTCGACGCCGCGCTCGCCGACTGGGCGCTCGCGCAGGCCGGACGCACGGTGAGCGGCGCGCACGACAAGCGCAAGGTGCTCGTCGCCGCGCGGGCGGCGAAGGAGGCGCTGACCGATGCGACGGCGGCGCGGCTGCGCTGCGAGCTCGCCGGCGGGCCGCTCGACGTCGAGGTCACGCGCGCGCAATTCGAGGCCGCGACGCGCCCGCTGCTCGAGCGCACGCTGGCGGCGGTGCGCCGCGTGCTGCGCGACGCCCGCGTGCGCCGCGACGAGGTGCATGGCGTCGTGCTCGTCGGCGGCTCCACGCGCATGCCGCAGGTGCGCGTGGCGGTGGGCGAGTTCTTCGGCCGCGAGCCGCTCGTCAACCTGAACCCCGACGAAGTCGTCGCGGTCGGCGCCGCGATCCAGGCCAACCAGCTCGCCGGCAACTCGCCCGACGGCGAGATCCTGCTGCTCGACGTGATCCCGCTGTCGCTCGGCATCGAGACGATGGGCGGGCTGGTCGAGCGCATCGTCGAGCGCAACAGCACGATCCCGGTGGCCAAGGCGCAGGACTTCACGACGTTCAAGGACGGCCAGACCGCGATGGCGATCCACGTCGTGCAGGGCGAGCGCGAGCTGGTGGCCGACTGCCGCTCGCTCGCGCGCTTCGAGCTGCGCGGCATCCCGCCGATGGCCGCCGGCGCGGCGCGCATCCGCGTCACCTTCGAGGTCGACGCCGACGGCCTGCTGCAGGTCTCGGCGCGCGAGCTGACCTCGGGCGTCGAGGCCAAGGTCGCCGTCAAGCCGAGCTACGGCCTGGGCGACGACGAGATCGCGCGCATGCTGCGGGAGAGCTTCGCCCGTGCCGACGAGGACATGGCCGCGCGCGCGCTGCGCGAGGCGCGCGTCGAGGCCGAACGCATGGTGCTCGCGACCCGCTCGGCGCTCGCCGCCGACGGCGACCTGCTGACCGACGCCGAGCGCGCCGCGATCGACGCCCTCGTCGACGCCACGCTCGCCGCCGCCGGCGGCAGCGACCACCACGCGATCGACGCCGCCGTGAAGGCGCTGGCCGCCGGCACCGAGGCGTTCGCGGCGATGCGCATGAACCGCGGCATCCGCGCCGCGCTCACCGGCCGCAAGGTCGACGAGGTCTGAGGGCCATCGCGATGCCGGTCATCAAGGTCCTGCCGCACGCCGAGTACTGCCCGCAGGGCGACGTCATCGAGGCGAGCCCGGGCACGTCGATCTGCGAGGCGCTGCTCGAGAACGGCATCGCGATCGAGCACGCCTGCGAGATGAGCTGCGCCTGCACGACGTGCCACGTCGTCGTCCGCGAGGGCTTCGAGTCGCTCGGCGAGATGGACGAGGCCGAGGAAGACCTGCTCGACCGCGCCTGGGGCCTCGAGCCGACCTCGCGGCTGAGCTGTCAGGCGATCCTGTCGAACCGCGACGTGACGATCGAGATCCCGAAGTACTCGATCAACCACGCCAAGGAGCAGCACGGCTGACCCTGCGTGGTGCATCGCGCACCGCAATGGCGAAAAAAACACCTCCGAGCCTTGCGGCAAGGAGGTGCGCCAAAGGGCCGAGCCCTGCTGAGGAGATAGACAGACACCGCGCTCCAGTGTCGGGTCATCCGAAGCAAGCCCTGTGCCTGGACGGGTCGGGCGAGCGCGGGCCTCCCTGGAAGACGCCTGGCAGCCCCGTCTCTCCCGGCGCGGGCGGGACGCAGCCTGGTTCTGGGGACGCTCACCACGCGACGTAGGCGTAGCCCTGCTCCTGGTACTCCATCAGCGCGGCGGCGCCGACTTCCTCGACCTTGGCGACGGCGACGATGTCCTCGGCCGACCAGCCGAGCGTCTTCATCGTGTTGCCGCAGGCGACGAACGTGACGCCGTAGTCGCGCGCCTGGCTCACCACGCGCTCGCGCAGCGCCGCCGGCACCGGGCGCTTCGGCCGCTTGGCCAGCAGGTGGATGCCGGGGCCGAACACGACGACGGCGATGGCGACGTTGTCCTGGTACTTGCCGAGCATCGCGCCGACGGAGTTGAGGATCGCCTCGATGTAGTCGGCTTCGACGCGGTTGAGCTGGTAGACGACCTTGTGCTCGGGCGGGTCGCCCGGGAAGCGCTCCGCTTTCGGCTCGGCCCTGGGCTCGTTCTTGGGCTCGGCTTTGGCCGCCGGCGCGGGCTTCGGCGCCTCGGCGGCGCGGGCGCGAGAGAGGCCGAGGGCGGCGGCGGCCAGGGGCAGGGCGGTCAGCAGGCGGCGGCGGGCAGTCATCGTCGAAGCTGTGCGGGCAGGGAGGGCGCATTGTCGGCGAGCCGCGACCCCGCTCTGGCACACTGACCCTGGATCCGACAGTCGACCGCTCGATTCCGCATGCAAGCGCCTCTCGTATCTGACGTTTCCTCCCACGCGGACGGTCACCGTCGGGGTGACGACGCTGCGCACCCGATCGAGCCGCCCTCGCACACGCTGACGGCGTTGCGAATCCTCGCGATGGCCCACGCCATCGCTGCGGTTCGCGCCCTGCCAGCGCGCCCGACGACGGCCGGCTCGGGCACGCCCGGCTGCCGGATCTAGGCTGACCCGATGCACGTGCTGGGCATCGAGTCGTCGTGCGACGAGACCGGCGTCGCGCTGGTGCGCGGCGACGGCGAGGAGGCCGTGCTGCTGGCCCACGCGCTGCACAGCCAGGTCGCGATGCACGAGGCGTACGGCGGGGTCGTGCCCGAGCTCGCGTCGCGCGACCACGTGCGCCGGCTGGTGCCGCTGGTGCGCGACGTCGCCGCCCGCGCCGGGCTCGGGCTGGAGGCGGTCGACGTCGTCGCCTACACGCGCGGCCCGGGGCTCGCCGGGGCGCTGCTCGTCGGCGCGGGGCTGGCGTGCGCTCTGGGGATGGCGCTCGGGCGGCCGGTGATCGGCGTGCACCACCTCGAGGGGCACCTGCTGTCACCGTTCCTCGCTGCCGATCCGCCGCGCTTCCCGTTCGTCGCGCTGCTCGTCTCGGGCGGCCACACGCAGCTGATGGCGGTGCACGGCGTGGGCCGCTACGCGCTGCTCGGCGAGACGATCGACGACGCGGCCGGCGAGGCGTTCGACAAGACGGCCAAGCTGCTCGGCCTCGGCTACCCCGGCGGGCCGGCGCTGGCGCGGCTGGCCGAGTTCGGCGACCCGGCGGCGTTCGACCTGCCGCGGCCGCTCCTGCACGCCGCCAACCTCGACTTCTCCTTTGCCGGCCTGAAGACGGCCGTGCTGACGCGCCTGCGCACGCTCGGCGCCGACGTCTGCGAACAGCGCCGCGCCGACCTCGCGGCGGCGACGCAGGCGGCGATCGTCGACGTGCTGGTCGCCAAATCGCTGCGCGCGCTGCGCGAGACGAGCATGGCGCGGCTCGTCGTGGCCGGCGGCGTCGGCGCCAACCGCGAGCTGCGGCGGCGCCTGGATGCGGCCTGCGCCTCACGGGGCGTGCGCGTGCACTACCCCGAACTCGACCTGTGCACCGACAACGGCGCGATGATCGCGCTCGCCGCGGCACTGCGCATCGGCGCGGGCGTCGAGCGCCCGGCCGCCGACTACGGCTTCGACGTCCGGCCGCGCTGGCCGCTCGTCGAGGCCGGTGCCGGGTGGGGGGTCACGACACCGTGATGCGCGCGGCGGGCGTGGCCTGCTTCTTCTCGAGCGTCAGCGTCAGCACGCCGTTCTCGAGCTTGGCGTTCGACTCGGCCTCGTTGACGTCCTGCGGCAGTGTGAAGCTGCGCGCGTAGCTCGCCACCGAGCGCTCGCGGTAGACGACGCGGTCGCCTTCCCCTGAATCCGTGACCTCACCTCGACAGCCCTGCACCCTGCGGGTGACTCCGAGGTGAGTTTCTCGACGGCGCTGCAGACAATTTGCGCTCATGCGCCGCATCGACGTCAAGCAACTCGACTACGACCTCACGCCGGTGGCC
>CALIDR010000111.1 GCA_938022295.1 uncultured Burkholderiaceae bacterium | reverse complement strand
TCGGCGCGCGTGAGCGCGCTTCGTGATCGAACTCGCGGCGGTTGTCCGAGCGCAGCGACCGAAGGGAGCGTAGCGAGTTCTGCCGCGCGACCCCGGGCCGAGCAGCGCAGCGCAGTCGGCCCGCAGGGCCGACCGCCACAGCGTGAGCCCGCAGCGGGTGCCGCCTGGCGCGACGCCGCGACCGCCGCACATCGCCCGAAAAGAGCCGACCTTCACGAACGCGCCCAAAGGGCCGATATCGACCGCTCACCTTCATGGCCTTCGGCAAGTCGAACACGGACTTGCAGGAGGCGCCGAAGTGCGATCAGGGTTCGTCGGGCGCGACGACTTCGACCTTGATGCGGTCGGGATCCTCGCAGTACATCGCGTCGTGATCGGGGCCGCTCGCGATCGGGTAACGGTCCTGGTAGAGCAGCGTGTCGCCCGCCGAGCGCACCCACGCCGCCATCTCGTCGACGTGCGCGCGCGAGCGGCCGTGGAACGCGAGGTGGTTCAGCCCGATGCGCTTGCGGTGATAGCCCGCCGCGAGGTGCTCCGCCGGCGCCTGCAGGAAGCACAGGTACGTGCGTTCGTGCAGGCAGTTCATGCCGTCGGACCAGCGGTCGGCCTGCCAGCCGAGGCGCTCCATGAACGGCGACCAGAACGCGATCGAACGCCCGAGGTCGCCGACGTGGATCTCGATGCGGCGCAGCATCCGTGACCCCCCGGGGTTGCGCCGTCGACGGCAGTGTCTTCGCGTGCCGGTCGCACCACCGCCGACGGGGTCAGCCGGCGACCGCGGCGCCGGCGCGCGCGCCCGTGGCGCGGCGCGTGCGCTTCTTCGCCGGCGCCGTCGCGGCGGACCGCCGCGCAGGGCCGCGCGCCGCGCGCTGCGCCCGCGCGGCCAGCGCCAGTTCGCGCACGCGCGCGATGTCCTCGTCGGTGAACACGCCGTGCACGCCGCTGATCGCGGCGAGCTTCATGCCGTGCTTGAGGCCGAGCTTGTAGATCTCGCGCACCTTCTCCCACTCGATGTGCCGGCCGACGGTGAAGTTCTCGAACCGGCCCTCGAGCGCGAGCACGATCGTCTCCGCCAGGCACGCGTAGACCACGCCGGGCGGCAGGCCGATGTTCTTCATCTTCACGTCGCCCGGCAGCTCGATCTCGCCGGACTCGATCACCAGCACGTCGGGTCGCTTGGCGACCTCCTCGGGCGGCAGGTCCAGCGGCCGCGCGACGTCGGTGATCACGCAGCCGGGCTTGACCTTCATGATGTCGAGCACCTTCTTGCCCGCGCCGGAGGTCGCGGTGACGATCATGTCCATCTCGCCGAGGTGGCGGTCGGCGCGCGCGGCCAGGTGCACCTTCGCGTCAGGCGTCTCGCGCAGGATCGACTCCTTCAGCGCCAGCAGCTTGGCCGTCTCGGGCGACACCAGGTAGACCTCCTCGGCCGCGCGCACGAGCAGCCGCGCGCAGGCGCTGCCGATCGAGCCGGTGGCGCCGACCACCATCGCCTTGAAGGCGACGCGCTCCTTGCCCTTCGGCGGCGGCAGCAGGCCCAGGCGCAGCAGCGCGTCGTGCGCGGCCCACAGCGCCCCCGAGGCGCTGTAGCTGTTGCCGGTCGTGATCGGCAGCGGCGCGCGCCGCGCCACCGTCGCGCCGGCGTCGCCGACGACCTTCGTGAACGCGCCCAGGCCCATGATCTGCGCGCCCAGCCGCTTGGCCATCTCGGCGGCGGCGAGCAGCCGCTTGTAGGTGAATTCGGGCGGGTGGCTCATGATCTCGCGCGGCGTGCCGCCGACGCTGATCAGCCAGCCCTCGGCCTCGACGCCGGTGGGGCTGCGGATGCCGGTCACGCGCGAGTAGACGAACGGCGGCGCGTAGGCGAGCACCTTCTCCAGCGTGTCGAGGAACAGCGGCGGCGAGACCTGCGACAGGATCTCCACCGGCTTGACGATCTTGAAGTACTCCTGCGACAGCGGATGGATCACGAACGCGAAGCGGTTGACGCGCCGGAACCCGTTCGGGTACAGGATGCGCGGCGCGAGCTGCAGGCCGGCCAGGATCTCGAGCAGGTCGTCCTCGAGCAGTTCGTCGGGCGCCTTGCCGGTGGCGGCGACGATCATCGCGTGCAGCAGGTCGGGGCCGACGACGTGGCCGTCGATCAGCGGCGCGCCGTCGATGACCATCATCACGCCCTTGTCGCGCAGCGCCTCGAGCCGGCGCTCGCTGACGGTGGACGTGACGACCGTCTTGCCGGCGAGCTCGTGGGCGCCGAACGCGTCGAGCTCGTGCACCGGCGCGACGACGACGGTGGCCTTGTGCAGCGCCTGGCGCAGCACGTGCTGCGCCCACTGCGCGAGCAGCGCCGGCGGCGTCAGCCGCGGCGGCACCCAGTCGGCCACCAGGTGGGCGCCGCTGGCGTACAGCTGCAGCGCGTCGAGCGAGCCGAGCAGCTTGGGCACGCCGAGCTGGCGCACCGGGTCGGCGAAGCGCAGGTTCTCGGTGTACTCGGCCATCGTGTGGGCGAGCTTGCGGTTGGCCAGCCCCGAGAAGAACAGCACGCGCGCGTTGTCGAAGTAGTGGCCGAGTTCGCCCTGCGCGTGGCGCACCGCCCACTCCTGCAGGATGTCGGCGAGCCGCTCGCCGGTGGTCACCGGTGTCGTCGCCGCGGCGGCGGCCAGCCGCTGCGCGCGCTCGGTGTCGGCGCGCGCGGCCGCGCCGTCGCTGTCCTTGACCAGGCCCACGCCGATCGCCGCCGCCTGTCCGTCCCACTGCCGCACGAGCTTGGCGGCCCGCGCGAGGCTGCCGTTGGTGCCCAGCCGCCGCACGTGCAGGCGCTGGCCGAGCATGCGGGTGGTGAAATCGAAGTCGTGACGGCTCGATCCGAGGCTGATGCTGACGACGGTCTTCATACTCTCGCCTTCGTGGCCGCGCCGCGGCGTGGTGGTGGCAACCGCAATGATGGAGGAAGAACATGAGCAACCCGTCGATCGGCGAGCTCGCGCGCACCACGGGTTTGCCCGTGATCAAGCGCGTGGCCGGCGTCGTGACCCGGCTGGTGCCGATCCCGCAGCCGGTGCTGCTCGTGGGCCCCGGCGCCGCGCAGCGGCTCGCGCGCTCGGTGGGCGACTTCGGCCACCGGCGCATCCTCGTCGTCACCGACGCGATGATCGTGCGCCTGAAGCTGCTGGCGCCGATCGTCGAGGCGCTCGCCGCCGGCGGCAGCGAAGTCGTCGTGTTCGACGAGGTCACGCCCGACGCGCCGATCCCCATCGTCGAGCGGGGCCTGGCGCTGATGCGCGCGCGGCGCTGCGACGCCGTGCTGGCCGTGGGCGGCGGCTCGGTGATGGACGCCGCCAAGGTGATCGCGCTGGCCGCGGCCAACCGCAAGTCGCCGCGCGCGCTCGCCGGCTACTTCCGCGGCCTGCACGGGCCGGTGCCGATCTACGCCGTGCCGACCACCGCCGGCACCGGCTCCGAGGTGACGGTGGCGGCGGTGATCTCCGACCCCGAGGCGCAGCGCAAGCTCGTCGTCGCCGACACCCGCATCGTGCCCGACATGGCCGCGCTCGACCCGACGCTGATGACGGGGCTGCCACCGGCGGTGACCGCCGCGACCGGGATGGACGCGCTGACGCACGCCGTCGAGGCCTACGTCAGCCAGTGGGCCACGCCGGCCACCGACCGCCTCGCGCTCGCCGCGGTGGGCATGATCTTCGAGCACCTGCCGCAGGCCTACGCGCACGGCGACGACCTGCACGCGCGCGAGCGCATGGCGCTCGCCTCGACCTACGCCGGCATGGCGTTCACGCGCGCCAACGTCGGCAACGTGCACGCGATCGCGCACCAGCTCGGCGGCCTGTACCACACGCCGCACGGGCTGGCCAACGCGATCATGCTGCCGCCGGTGCTGCGCTACTCGCTCGACGCCACGGCGCCGCGGCTGGCGGCGCTGGCGCGGCGCATCGGCGCGGCGGCCGACGACGACCCCGCCGACGACACGACGCTCGCGCAGCGCTTCATCGACGCGGTGCAGGCGCTCGGCGACCGCGTCGGCATCCCGCGCCGGCTCGACGCGCTGCGCGAGGCCGACGTCCCGCGCCTGGCCGCCGCCGCCTGCAGCGAGGCCAACTTCAACTACCCGGTGCCGCGCGTGATGACGCAGGCCGACGCCGAGGCATTGCTGCGCGAAGTGCTGCCCACCGCCGACGACGCCAAGGCCGCGCCGGCGCGCAAGCGCCGTCCGAGCGCCGCCGCGCCGGCGGCCAAGCGGCGGGCCGCGGCTGCGGCACCGCAGGTGCGCGCCGCTGCCGGCACGCGGGCGCGACGCGCGGCCTGAAGCACGGCAGCCGCGGCGCCGCAAGCCCGCACGCGTGTCAGGGGCTTTGCGTCGCCGGCGCGCGTGCGGCCGGTCTACTCGGACCGCGGGGTCGTCACGGCCCCGCCGGCACGGCCTCGCGGGCCGTGGCCGACAACCCGTTGCACCCGACGAGAGGAGCCCGCCCGTGCATCGAACCTTCCTTGACCGCGCCCGCTGGGCGCCCCTGGCCGTGGCCGCGGCGATCGGCTGCGGCCTGCCGCCGGCGGCCATTGCCGACGCGGCGACGCTCGGCGTCGAACGAGCCGTCACGCTGCCGCCGCAGGCGCAGGGTAACCCGCCGTCCTGGGCCGGGCGGGCGTTCCGCCAGGGCGTGGTGGCGGTCGCGAACCCGTACGGAGCCGAGGCGGGCGCCAGGATCCTCGAGCAGGGCGGCAACGCGATCGACGCCGCGGTGGCGATCGCCTACGCGCTCAACGTCGTCGAGCCGCAGTCGGCCGGCATCGGCGGCGGCGGCTTCATGATGATCCACGTCGCTCGCACCGGGGAGACGGTCACGATCGACAGCCGCGAGACCGCTCCGGCCGGCGCCACGCGCGACATGTTCGTCGGCGTGCCGAGCGCATCGCTGCAGGGCGTCGCGGTGGGCGTGCCGGGCATGGTGCGCGGCACCGAGCTGGCGCTGCAGCGCTTCGGCACGATGGGCTTCGACCGCGTGCTGCAGCCGGCGATCGAGCTGGCCGACCGCGGCTTCGCCGCCACGCCGCGCTTCGTCAGCAGCACCGCCTGCAACAACGTCAACGCCCGCTCGCGCAACTCGCCCGAGGCGTCCGAGTACTTCTGCCCCGGCGGCGACTTCCGCGCCGTCGGCTCGATCGTCGACAACAAGCCGCTGGCCGAGACGTTGCGCCTCATCGCCCGCCACGGCGCCGACTGCTTCTACAAGGTGATGCCCGACAAGGGCTGCGACATCGCGCTGGGCATCGTCGAGGGCCAGACGTGGAACCGGCCGCAGGCGCCGGGCGGCAAGGGCGGCAGCATGACGCTGGCCGACCTCGAGGCCTACCGGCCGGCCGTGCGCGCGCCGATCGCGGGTACCTACCGCGGCTACACGCTCAAGTCGATGGGGCCGCCGTCGTCGGGCGCGCTGACGGTGCTGCAGGTGCTCGGCATGCTCGAGCGCTTCCCGATCGGCGACGCCTCGGCCGGCTTCGGCTTCGGGTCGCCGAACACCGCCACCGTGATGGCCGACGCGATGCGCATCGCGTTCGCCGACCGCGCGGTCTGGATGGCCGACGCCGACTTCGTGCCCGTGCCCGCGCGCGGCCTGGTGAACCCGACCTACGTCGCGCTGCGCGCAGCGGCGATCACGCCCGGCGTGCGCCTGCAGCCGAATCCGGTCGCCGACGATCCGCGGCCGTTCGAGACCGCGGGCCTG
>CALIDR010000110.1 GCA_938022295.1 uncultured Burkholderiaceae bacterium | reverse complement strand
TGCTGCAGGCGATGAGCCGCGACGCCGTGGCCGCCGGCGGCGCGCCGGTGGCCGAGCTGCGCGTGGACGGCGGCGCGTGCGTCAACGACCTGCTGATGCAGTTCCAGGCCGACCTGCTCGGCATCCCGGTCGTGCGCCCGCAGGTGACCGAGACGACGGCGCTCGGCGCCGCCTACCTGGCGGGGCTGGCCACCGGCGTCTGGAAGGGCCTCGACGAGCTCGCCGCGCAGTGGCAGGTCGAGCGCCGGTTCCTGCCCACGCTGCCGCGCGAACGCGCGGCCGAGCGGATGGCGCAGTGGGAACGCGCGGTACGGCAGGCGGTGGCGGCGTGAAGGCCGGCCTCAGGGCGCAGCCGGCCGCCGCTGGTGCGGCCCCACCGGCGGCGTCAGCAGCGCCTCGGCGGTGTCGCCGTCGACGCGGGCACCGCCCGCGTCGACGAGCGGCAGGTCGGCGTCGTTCCAGCCGCGCAGGCCGGTGCGCAGCGAGACGACGTCGGCGAAGCCCAGCGTCTGCATCACGTCGGCAGCGAGCAGCGAGCGGTTGCCCGAGCGGCAGACGACGACGATCGCCGCGTCGCGCCCGCCGGCGAGTTCGGGCACGGTGACGTCGTAGTCCCACTCGCAGGCCTGCTCGAGCACGCCGCGCGGCACGTTCAGCGAGCCGGCGATGCGCGCCTGCGCGAACTCGGCGGGCTCGCGCACGTCGAGCACGAGCGGCACGGGCGCGCGCGCCAGGCGGTCGTGCAGCTCCCACGGCATCAGCTCGCGCACGCGCGTGCGCGCGTCGTCGAGCAGGTCGGCGTAGCGCTTCATGACGCGACGATGCCACCGCGCCGCCTGCCGCGCAACGGCGCTGGCACGGCTGCGATATCGTCGCGCCGGCCCACCTGCGAACGGCAAGCGCCGCGATCCCTCACGATGTCCGACGATCCACTGCGCCCGCCGCTGCAGGCCGAGGGCCTGCACCTGCAGCGCGTGATCGCGGACTTCGACGCCCGGGCGCCGACGATCGACGCCTGGAGCGTGTCGTTCGGCAGGGTCGTGACGGCCGGGGCGTTCGCCAGCCGGGCCTGGGCCGTGCTGCGGGTGGCGGCGGCTCGCGAGCGTGATGCGCTGGCCGCACGTGGCGCTGCCGCACGCGGCGGTCGTCGCCGTCGCGCTGGGGCTGTACGTGTGGATGGCGCGCGCCTGATGCCCCGGCGCGCCGGCGGCTGCCGACACGACCGAGCATGAACGCCCTGCGCCACTGGTACGAGCAGCACGTGCTGCCGGCGCTGATCGACGTCGCCTGCGGGCTGGCGCCGATCCGCCGCCAGCGCGCGCTCGTCGTGCCGCGCGCGGCCGGGCGGGTGCTCGAAGTGGGCATCGGCAGCGGCCTGAACCTGCCGTTCTACGACCGCACGCGGGTGCGCACCGTCGTCGGCGTCGACCCCGCACTGCGCCTGCAGCCGCGCGCGCGCCGGCGCATCGAGGCCGCCGGCATCGACGTCGAACTGATCGGGCTGTCGGCCGAGCGCCTGCCGGCGGCCGACGCGAGCTTCGACAGCGCCGTGTGCACGTACACGCTGTGCACGATCCCCGACCCGCTGGCCGCGCTGCGCGAGATCCGGCGCGTGCTCAAGCCGGGCGCGCGGCTGCTGTTCGCCGAACACGGGCGCGCGCCGGACCCCGGCGTGGCGGCCTGGCAGCGGCGGCTGAACCCGCTGTGGAGCCCGCTGGCCGGCGGCTGCCGGCTCGACCGCGACATCCCCGCGCTGCTGCGCGAGGCGGGTTTCGCCGCCGAGGTGCACTCCCGTTACCTGCCCGGGCCGCGCTTCGTCTCGTACCACTACTGGGGCGAGGCGGTGGCCACCGAACCGCGATGACCACCCCGCCGGACCCCGACCCCGCCGCGACCCGCGCCGACCACCTGCGCCGCTCGCGCATCGCCGCCGGCATCGGCCTCGTGCTCGCGATCATGCTCGTCGAGACGCTGCACGTGCACCGCGCGATGCCGAGCCCGTATTCGCCCTTCGTCTGGGCCGGGCTCGGCACCGGCGCGGTGGCGTCGCTGCTCTACGCCTGGTGGGCGCGGCGCCGCGCGCGCGCCCCACGGGACGGCGAGCCCGGTGCCGACGCGGACGGCGGCACGCGTTGAGGCCGCCCGCGCGGCCGGCAGCCGCCCTCACCGCCCGGCGCCGAAATCGGGCCGGTCGAAGTCGAGATCGTCGATCGACACCGTCAGCGTGTGGCCGTCGGCTGCCGTGCCGGCGTCGGCGCGGCGCCCGGCGACGGCGAAGCGCAGCGCGTCGGCGCGCCAGTGGCCGCGCGCGAAGTCGCGCACGTCGGCCGCGGTCACCGCCTGCACCTCGCCGGCGTAGGTCGCCAGCGCCGCCCACCGCCGCCCGGCGGCCCAGTGCTCGCACAGCGCGGCGGCGATGCCGGCGGTGGTCTGCCAGCGCCGGGCGAAGCCGCCGAGCAGCGCCGCCCGGCGCGCCGCGAGTTCGTCGGTCTGCGGCGGCTCGGCGCCCAGGCGCAGCGTCTCGTCGCGCAGCAGCTGCAGCACGCGGGGGGCGTTGGCGGCCTCCGTCATCGCGGTCGCGCTCCACCAGCCGGCTTCGGGGTCGCTCTCGCCGGCGCCGAACACGCCGTAGCTCAGGCCGGCGCGGATGCGGATCGCCTGGTTCAGGCGCGCCGAATAGCCGCCGCCGAGCACGGCCGCCGCGACTTCGCCGGCGCGGTGGTCCGCCGCCGCGGTGCCCGCGAACGGGGCCGCGAGCACGACGCCGCTCTGGCTCGCACCGGGCATGTCGACGAACACGCGCCGCGGGCCCGCCGGCGCCGCCACCGCCAGCGGCCACGGCGCCGCGGTCGGGCCCGGGCGCGGCCAGCCTCCGAAGTGGCGCTCGGCGAGCGCGCGCGCCGCGCCCGGCGCGACGTCGCCGGCGAGCACGACGAGCGATGCGTCGGGCCGCGCCCAGCGGCGGTGGAACGTCTGCACGTCGGCGCGGCGCAGGCGCTGCAGCGACGCCTCGGTGACGACGGCGCCGTGGCCGCCCGGCCCCCAGAACAGGCGCCGCGCGACCGCCGCAGCCACGGCCCCGGGGTCGCTGCGCGCGATGCGCAGGTCGTCGAGCGCCTGCTGGCACCACTGTTCGAGGTCGTCGGCGGCCAGCAGCGGGCGCCGCGCCGCGGCGGCGAGCAGCGCCAGCGCGGCGTCCAGCCGCGGCGGCGTCACCGTCATCGACAGCCGCGCGAGCTGGCGGCCGCCCACGGCCTCGAGCGGGCTGCCGAGCGCCTCGGCGGCGCGCGCGATCGCGCTGCCGTCGACCGCGCGCCCGCCGAGCCACGCCCCGCGCGCGAGCAGCGCCGCCGTCGCCGCGGCAAGCCCGGCGCGCCCGGGCGGGTCGGCCTGCGCGCCGGCGCGCAGCGCCACCGTCGC